>NMQN01000143.1 GCA_003575245.1 Candidatus Atribacteria bacterium 1244-E10-H5-B2
TGGATTTGGCCCTCATGGTAGGAATTTCTCAGATGTATATTTCTCACTTTGAGACCGGGGGACTTGTCCCTTCCGAAAGCAATGTTAAAAAAATTACCGAAATTCTGGGTATCAATCCAGAAACTTTAGATAAAGAACTGCACCAATTTTACGAAGCTAAAAAGAAAGAGCTAAAAAAGAGGATGGAGAAGAGGCGAGGTAATGCCAAAATATAAAATAAAAGAGGAAAAAGTATATGAATCAAACAAATGAGCAAAGAGACAAAGTTATTGATATCATTAATCTTGGATTTTCATATAATACTTCAAAAGGTGATTACCGAGTATTTAAGGATGTAAATCTCCAGATCCGCGAGGATGAATTCTTTTGTGTTATTGGGCCTTCTGGTTGTGGAAAAACAACATTACTAAACAATATTGCTGGATTTGAGAAAGCATCCGAAGGTAGACTATTGTATCGGGGCAAGGAAATTGATGGAGTTTCATACAAACGTGCTTTAGTTTTTCAAAAGGATGCCGTATTCCCTTGGCTTACAGTATATAAAAACATCGAATATGGTTTAAAAATTCGAGGAGTCCCTGAAAAAGAGCGTTCTGAAAAAGTTAAAGAACTAATTGCGGTTGTGGGTCTCAAGGGCTCCGGAAATTTATACCCAAAAGAACTCTCTGGTGGAATGAAGAAGCGGGTAGACCTTGCTAGAGCTTTGGTAAATGATCCTGATATCCTACTTATGGATGAGCCATTCGGTTCACTTGATGCTATGACAAAAGAGATCTTGCTACTCGAGTTGACAAAAATCTGGGAGAAAAACCGAATAACAGTAGTATTCATTACACACGACCTCGAAGAAGCACTGTTCCTTGGCGATCGAGTCGCAATTATGCAACACATAAAAACAGAAATTCCATTTAAAATTTTTGATGTCCCTTTTAAAAGACCTCGTAATATTCATTTGAAAGAAAATGTCGAGTTTCAAAAGATGCGGAATACTCTAATACAAGAATTTAAATTGCTTCAATCAAATTATAGGAAGGGATAATTAGATGAAAATTCATATTCATAAGAGTATATTTGTTTTTCTAATTATAATTGCTATGTGGAGTATTATTACACTTGCAACGGATATAGTAGCACCAATTTTTATTCCTAGCCCTCTTGATATACTCGCCTCATATGCTGGAATGAAAGATTATATCGTAGAAGCAATATTATTTAGTTTAGGATTGACCTTATGCGGTTTTTTAATTGGTGTACTGATTGGGATATTTCTTGGTTTAGGTATAGCGTACAGTAGAAATTTTATGGAGACAGTAGGTCCGATACTTGAATTTACCCGTCCGGTCCCAGTTTTTGCATTAATACCTCTTTTTTTGCTCTGGTTTGGAGTCGGAATTTTCCCACAGATATTGCTCATAGCTCTTGGCGTCTCCGTGGTTCTTGGTGTATCTACATATGAAGCTGTTAAGAACATGCCCATTGTATATATTCGGGCTGCACAGAATCTTGGTGCAAATAAGAGACAGATTTTTCAGACAGTTTTATTACCTTATATAACACCACATCTTATAGGGGCCGTTCGTGTCGGAGCTGCACTGTCTTGGGGGTTAAACGTAGCGGCAGAATTTATGGGGGCCCAGGCAGGTCTTGGTTATCACATGATCATTCTCCAAATTTATTTGAATAC
>NMQN01000780.1 GCA_003575245.1 Candidatus Atribacteria bacterium 1244-E10-H5-B2
TAATAAGAGTAAGTTGAATTACTAAGGCAACTACAATTATTGCACCTTTAAGTAAAATCTTCATCTGATATCTCCTTATTTAATTGATTAACCAGAAAAACGGATCTTGATATAAAATAAAGGGTGATTCTTGTCTATGATATATTGAGGGGCGGTTTAATTGTTTTGGCATTTAAGATTTTAAGACTATAAGAATAATCAAATAGAGAGATCAGTTATATTATAATTCGATTATTTATTGCCATTAAGATAATGTATTAATACTAAAACACTTAATTAATTAATATTTTATTTTATATTTTTCTATTTTTAATAGACGTATCAGTCAATTATCATCTACTTATTAAGCATTATCTATTATTGATTATTAATCTACTTCTTTTAGAGAATAAACTAACTTCCCTAAAATCACCAGCCAGATAAAGTAAAAAAGAGCAAAAACTTGGAAAACCCTATTTGGCTGCTTAATCGATCTATAAATCCATTCCATTCCGTGTCTTTGCATCCACAATGGTGCCCGTGGTATTCTGCCGGAAAGGACATCAAAGCTTCCCCCTACCCCCATACAGACCGGAACGTCTAATTTATCTAAATTTTTACAAATCCATTTTTCTTGTTTGGGCACACCCATTCCCACCAGCAATATATCTGGCCTTTTTTCTTTAATCTCCGCACTAATCTCTTCTTCTTTTTTATTCCTATCACTATTGTCATTTTTAACATCTTCGCAATTTTGAGAATCTTCATTCCCAAAATAACCATGATGAGTTCCGACTATTTTTATTCCCGGATATTTTTTAGTTAAATTTTTAGCAGCCTCACTGGCCACTCCAGGATAAGAACCTAATAAATATAAAGAATAGCTCTTTTTGGCAGCTAATCGGCATATGTTGTGTATTATGTCTATACCGGTTACCCTTTCGGGTAAAGGATAATTTAGAGTTGTGGCAGCCCATAAAATACCTGCCCCATCAGGGGTAACTAAATCTGCAGATTTTAATATAGCGTGATATTCGGGGTCTTTCCTTGCTAGCAATACAGCCAGGGTATCCGGAGTAACTATCTGATGAGGTTTTTTAGAAACTATGAATTCCTCTATTTTTTGAATAGTTTTTTGATTATCTACCTGGTCGATGCCTACTTGAAAGAGTTTTATACGGTTGGTCAAGATATCTCTTCCGATAATCAATTCCTCTGACCGAACCTTATTCTTCAGTAATTCAAAAACCAACCAGCCAAAAGCAGTCAGAGTTAACAGTAGATAGAAGTTCTGGTATATAGAAATAACAAAAGCCGATAAACTCAAGTAGAAAGAGACTCCAATAATAGTTAAATTCGCTCCTTGAGACGAGAATCCATAAGATTGCAGCTTCTGGCGTAACCTGCTCCTGCTCCCGCTCTCTGAAAATAACGGAAATTTTCCTATACCTGGGCCTGGGATTTCCTGGCGGGCATAATTAGCCACAATAGAATAAGAGCTATCTATGATCGGTACGCCTAAAATTAAAAAAGGAATCAATAAAGTTAAAGCTGCTGTACTCTTGGATACACCCACAATAGCAATTACCGCTAATATAAATCCAAAAGACATATAGTAGGAAGAAAATTTCCCCCGAGGAAGATATTTGATAAAAATAAATGCTATCACAGCCATAATCAAAGACAGTGCTTCTGCCAAT
>NMQN01000028.1 GCA_003575245.1 Candidatus Atribacteria bacterium 1244-E10-H5-B2
AATATTCGAGGGAGCCAAAGGGTGACTGATCAAAATCCGGAAGAGAAATATCAGGCCTTAGAACGTTATTCTCGTGATTTAACAGAGTTAGCCAGAAGAGGTAAGCTTGACCCGGTAATCGGCCGGGATGATGAAATAAGGAAGGTTATGCAAATTCTTTCCCGGCGTACGAAGAATAATCCTATGTTGATCGGTGAACCAGGAGTAGGGAAAACAGCCATCGCTGAAGGTCTATCTCAAAGAATTGTACGGGGAGATGTCCCGGAAGGATTAAAGGATAAGAGAATAATAGTCTTGGATATAAGTTCTATGGTAGCAGGTGCAAAATATAGAGGGGAATTTGAAGATCGTCTAAAAGCAGTTTTAAAGGAGGTTCAGGAATCTGAAGGGGGAATAATTGTTTTTATAGATGAAATTCATACTTTAGTAGGAGCGGGAGCAGCCGAAGGTGCCATAGATGCTTCCAATATGTTAAAACCAGCTTTAGCCCGGGGAGAGCTACACTGTATCGGGGCGACTACTTTAAGAGAATACAAAAAATATATCGAAAAAGATGCAGCTTTAGAGCGACGTTTTCAACCTGTTCTAATTAAAGAACCCTCAGCAGAAGATACTATTGCTATTTTAAGAGGTTTAAAAGAAAGATACGAAGTGCATCATGGGGTAAAAATTAAAGATTCGGCTTTAATTGCAGCGGCTATCTTATCTGATCGTTACATTTCAGATAGATTTTTACCTGACAAAGCTATCGATTTAGTTGATGAGTCAGCTGCCAGCCTAAGAATAGAGATTGATAGTATGCCTATCGAAATAGATGAAGTGGAGAGAAAAATTATTCAATTAGAGATAGAAAAGCAAGCTTTAAAAAAAGAGAAAGATACCAGTTCTCAAGAACGTTTAAAAAAGATAGAGCAAGAATTAAGTAACCTTAAAGAAAAAAGAGATAGTATGAAATTGCATTGGAATAGCGAAAAAGAAGGTATTCAAAAAATTCATGAGATAAAGAGTAATATTGAAAAATCAAAAATGGAAGCGGAAAAAGCAGAAAGAGAGGGGAATCTTAATCGAGTTGCAGAGTTAAAGTATGGAGTGTTGCCTCAACTTCAAAAAGATTTGGAAGAAGAAAATAAAAAGTTGGCTTCTTTGCAAAAAGAAACCAAGATGCTTAAAGAAGAAGTGGATGAAGAGGATATTGCTGAGATTGTCTCTAAATGGACTGGCATTCCTGTTGGCCGACTCATGGAAGGCGAAGCGAATAAATTAGTCAGGATGGAAGAAGAGCTTAAACAAAGAGTAGTCGGGCAAGATGAGGCGATTAGATTAATTTCCAATGCTATCAGAAGATCCCGGGTGGGGATAGCCGACCCCAATAGACCGGTAGGGTCATTTATCTTTATGGGACCCACAGGAGTAGGGAAAACTGAGCTTGCTCGAAGTTTAGCTGATTTTTTATTTAATGATGAAAACACCTTGGTGCGTATTGATATGTCTGAATATATGGAGAGACACAGTGTGGCCCGGTTAATCGGAGCCCCACCGGGTTATGTCGGGTACGAAGAAGGTGGTCAACTCACTGAAATTGTCAGGCGTAAGCCTTATTCAGTTATTCTCTTTGATGAAATCGAGAAGGCCCATCCCGATGTTTTTAATATTCTGTTACAGATTTTAGATGATGGCC
>NMQN01000720.1 GCA_003575245.1 Candidatus Atribacteria bacterium 1244-E10-H5-B2
AATTTAAAAGACGTGAAAGTGCCGGCAAGATTTGAAGAATTATTAAAGAAAAATAAAAAATTGCAGGATACCTATTTAAAACGAAATAGACCGGGCCTCTCCGATCAGACGGGTTCAGGCTACGATATGGCCTTAGCGAATTTTTTAATTCAAAAAAAATTCACTGATTCGGAAATTGCAACAATTATAAAGACTTCTGAAACTGGCACAGAAAAGAAGATAACCCCATCGTATCTGAAAATAACCATAGGCAAAGCGAGAACCTTTGAGGAGAAAAGAAAAAAAGGAAGAAAGAAAAAAGAACCTACGTTAAAGACGTTTCCTCCTGGCTTAATCCACTTAGTAAATAATGATGGAGTTAAAAAATATCTATTTAAAAATGAGGCTGGTAATTTAGTAATATCAGAGACCTGGACTGATGTAGCAGGAATAGAGTATAAACCAAGACAGGACTTACCAATAGGTTATGCTTCTATGGATGTCCTCACTTTGGATCAAGATATAATATGGGCCAATCTATTAAAAGATATAGAAAGATATATTAGAAATTATTTAGAATTACCAGATGAAATATATTACCTTATATTCGGCCTTTGGATAATGCATACCTATTTGATGGAAAAACTTGATGTTACTCCTTACCTATACTTTGTGGGACTGAAAGGAACGGGGAAAAGCAGGGCAGGTAAAATTACTTGTAAGTTAGCTTACAAGTGCTTCCCTTCAGTCCTTCCTTCTCCTGCAGTTATATTTAGGTCTGCAGATTATTTTCAAAATGCTTTAGTAATTGATGAAGCAAAATTTTGGGGGAGTGATATGGATATGGATTTAGCCAGGATAATAATGAGCAGATATCAGAGAGGAATGACTGTCCCCAGAGTAAATAGGGATAAGAAAGGAGAAATGGAAATTGAACTTCATAATGTGTTTGGTCCCCTAATAATCTGTACTACAGCTAATATACCTGACGCAATCGAAGATAGGTGTATTAAAATTCAGATGAAGAGGAATGTCTTCCCTGCGGTAACGGGCGACTGGGACTTAGTGGAAGAACAGAAATTAATAAACTTATTAACTTTGTTTAGGGCAAGATATTATAATAAAGAATTCCCTAAACATAAAAACATAGCTCAATGGAGGCTGGGAGAAATATTAACCCCGCTATACAAAGTTCTATTATTAGTCGATAAAAGCAGAATAGAAGAATTTGAGGGGTTTGTCAAAGAAGAAGAAACCAGCCGGGCTATCGATGAAGCTACCTCAGACAATGCAACTATAGTTGGTATTATAATAGACTTTTATAATGAAGGGAAAGATGTAGTTGCTACTACAGATATAGCGAAAAAATACAACGAGGATATCGATAACCTTAATTTACAGATTAGCCCAGGTTCGATGGGCCGGAAGATAAAACCTTTTAACTTTAAGAAAAAAGTAATAATTAAATGGAAACAAAATAATAAGCTTGGTTGGATAATTGATAGGAAAACTTTAACAAGATTAGCAGAGAGGTTTAGCATTGAGACTGAAATTAGCCCAATAGAAGAACATCTTGAGAAGGTCGTAGAACAAGTTCAATTAAATATGCCAGATTAAAACCTATTAGGTATATTAGGTATATTAGGTATCTCTGCGGTATAGGCTATTAGGTGTTAAGTTTCAAGGGTGTCTTTTAGA
>NMQN01000272.1 GCA_003575245.1 Candidatus Atribacteria bacterium 1244-E10-H5-B2
ATCCCAGGAATACCACAGCATCCCCTATCTTCACCTTTTTGTTCTTTTTTTAAATGTTTGTTTATTTGCACCATCATGCAATTATTATAATCTATGAAAAAATATTTGTCAAGCTTTTTAGAAAATATTTTTAAAAAAAGGGAAAGCCCTTCGTGTTGTGCTGAATACTTCTATGGCGAAAGGGTAAGTTTCATTTTATAAGCTTTCTCGTGTTTACTCTCTAAAAAGTGAAGTGTCAGGTATAGGATGAAGCTAATAAATAGGGGAATTGCGGCCAAACGATAAGCCCAAACTAAACTGATTTGATCGGCAATCCATCCATAGAGAGTGGGTGCAATTGTGGCAGAAACCCCCTCAACAAAAAGACTTATCCCAAAAATTTTACTCTGATGGTTAACTGGACAAATAAAAGTTAGCCAGGTGCTTTGAGAGGGGAAAAATATTCCTTCTACGATACCTAAGGTTCCAATAAGTAATACAATGAATATGGGTTGGGCAATAAAAGTGATGCTAAGGACTAAGAAAGTAGTGATAATGGTGACTGATAATACCAAGATAAGTGGATGGCTTTTATCTATGATTCTACTGGAAATGAGACTACCTACAAACATCCCGATAAAAATTATACTGACAATCCAGGCAGAAATCTCGGGTTTTAAACCGAGATAATCTGTAGCGTAAATAGGAAGAAAGGAAAGAACGGCCCAGAATCCCAGGCTTCGAATACCCATGCTAATAAAAAATAAATTAATATGTCCTCGCTTGATTTTCTTCTCTGTTTTTACTTTAAGATTTTTTTTATCCTTTTTTGATTTTAGATATGCGTAACCCAAAAAATAACCGGGCAAAGAGGTTTATTATTTAGTGCGATACGAATTTTTATCATCGATCTTTCGGGGTTTTGCCAGTGCTATTGAATCATGTTGTCCGTCTAAAGAGAAAAGAGAATAATAAAAATATAAGGGAGTGAAATTTTTTTATTACTATATTTGCATAATTACGCAACTATGTCATTATATAAAAGATGAAAATCAAAAAAAATAAAAAAAGAGGAGAATATTTCATGAATACTAAAGAAAAGAAAATCGATGCAAAAAAGATTAGAGAGGAAGTAAAAAAAACTTATGCCGAAGCAATATCGCGAAAAAGCCCATGTTGTTGTGGTAATTTTGAAGAAACATGTTGTTCCACCAAAGCAAAAGATATCGGTTACAGCGAAGATGAACTTAATAATCTTCTTGCTGATTCTAATATTACAACTTTTGGTTGTGGAAATCCGTTAGCCTTCAGTGAAGTCAGGGAAGGGGATATTGTGCTTGACCTGGGTCCGGGTGCCGGGCTTGATCTTTTGATTGCTGCCCGTAAGGTAGGACCTTCTGGGCAGGTCATCGGCGTGGATATGACCGATGAGATGATTACAAAAGCGAAGGAGAATATTAAGGTTGCAGGAGTCAAGAATGTTGAGGTGCGTAAAGGATTAATCGAGAATCTTCCTGTTGAATCTTCCTCAGTTGATTGGGTAATCTCTAACTGTGTTATTAATCTTTCTCCGGAGAAAGAGAAAGTATTTTCTGAGATTGGTCGTGTGCTAAAACCAGGAGGTCGAATGGTAGTTTCAGATATGGTGGGTGAGAACATTCCAGAATGGTTGAGAGAAAATAAAAACTTATACAGTG
>NMQN01000590.1 GCA_003575245.1 Candidatus Atribacteria bacterium 1244-E10-H5-B2
TGGAAATTATTTTTTGGGAAATATCATATTTTTTCAAATTAACTCCATTAGCACTACCATTATATATTACACTGCCCTTTTTACGCGGATATAAACCCTCGTCTATTGCAAATTTCAGATTTCCATTGCTGTCCGGAGCAATATCGGTGCTACAAAAACAAGTAAACTTCTCTACCAACTTAAATACTTTCTGCATCAGGCCATTAATCCCAACATAATAAATTCCCCACTGGCAATAAAGCCTAACAGGGATACTTGCTAGGAGTCCAGCAAGGGACGAAATCAGTGCAGCTTTAGGAGTAGAATATTGAATCATCCTGAATTTTTCTCTCTTGAATAACCGGTATAATTTCCACCAACCCACAAGAGTAGACCACCACCCTATCTTCCTGGTCATATGTACAGGTATATACTTGAGCTCCGGTGGACAATCCCGCACAAAAATAGGGTCATACTCGCAAACCACAGTCACATCAAAGCCATTTTGGGATAAGTACACCAACTGCTCCAAGAGAAATACTCGCAGTGTTAAAGATACAGTAGTTATTACACATAATTTTACAGGTTCGGAGCCCATAATCTGTCTTGGATTTAATAATTTACTAAATATTTCTAATTGTTTCTTTACAATTTCTTTTTCATTGAAAAATTTTTCTGCTCTTCTCCTCCCGGCATTTTTCATTTTCTTCAATAATTTTTCATCTTCCACTAATTCCTTAATCTTATCACTCAAAATATTAATTGAATTTACTGGAACTAAAAATCCTGTTTTTCCATCAACAACCTCTTCCTTTGATCCCCTTATGTCTGTTGCAACAACCGCACACTCCATTGCCATTGCCTCAATTATTGACCTTGGCATGCCTTCCCTGTAAGAAGGTAAACAAAAAACATCAGTAATATACAACATGCTATTTATATCATTTCTGTGCCCCGTAAAAATTATATTTGGATTATCTCTATATTTTTCTAATTCCTTTATTGTATCTTTATCTCTTTCACTTTGCGCTACATCACCTATCATCAGCAGTTTTACCTTTGCCTCATCATTAAAATTTATATTATTAAAAGCTTTTAATAAATCTATTACGCCTTTTTCTTTAACCAATCTTCCGACAAAAGTAATTATTTTATCATTTTTTTCTAAATTGAATTCTTTATATAGTTCATCAATTTTATCTCTCTCTATATTTATTGGATTGAAACTTCCCTGTGTATCTACGCCATTGCTTATTGTTAATATTTTATTCTTATCAATAAAATTATTTTCTAAAGCTGTTTTTCTGTCTTCTTCGCTTTGGGAAAAAATAAAATCGGTAAAATATTTAGCTAGATACTTTTCTATCTTTAGAATTGTATTATACTTAGCGCGAGACATACCTTCGTGAAAATAAAAACCATGTGCAGTATAAATAATTAGCGGAACACCAGATAATTTTGCAGCTATTCTACCCATAACGCTCGCAGCAGGTGTATGCACATGCACAATATCATATTTACCTTTTTTTATAATTTTGTATATTTCAATAATAGATTTAATGTTTGAAAAAAGGCTCACTTTTCTATCAATATTTACAAATTTAAAAACATATCCTTTTTTTTCTAAAGTCTTAGCTCCCTCTCCTCTTGAGCATGCTATCTCAACTTCATACCCTTCCTTTTCCAATTTATCTATTAAGGGCAACAATAAATATTTTACAGTCATATCTACAGCACATAATTCTAAAATTTTTGGCAATCTTTCTACCTCAATTTATATTATTTTTCATTAATTTCTATTTTATATTCGTTTAGTCCCCTACCTAAAAGCTTACAAATTTCTCTTATACCACTCTATCGCTTTCTCCAACCCTCTATCTACATCATATTCTGGATGATATCCTAAAATATTTTTCGCTTTACTGATATCAGCATTAGAATGCTTTATGTCCCCAGGCCTCTCCGGCCCATAGACAGGCTGAATATTAACTTCTAATAGCTTACATATTTTCCAATATAAATCATTTAAATAAACTCTTCCTCCATAGGCAACATTGAATGCCTCTCCTAAAGCACCTCCATCGGATAAACAAGCCTTTAAATTTGCCTCTACAGCATTTTCTATATAAGTAAAGTCTCGAGATTGTTTGCCATCTCCGTTTATAGTGGGTGCTTCTTTGTTTAATAATTTTTTTATAAATATAGGGATTACTGCAGCATAAACCGAATCACAATCTTGTTTTTTACCAAAGACATTAAAATATCGCAGGCCTATAACCGGTAGCTTATATAATTCATAAAAATTCCGGGCGTATAATTCATTTACTTTTTTAGTAATTGCGTAAGGAGACAATGGCTTTCCTACTCTATCCTCTGCCTTAGGCAAATTAGGTTCATCACCATATACCGAAGAAGAAGAAGCATATACAAATCTTTTGACTTTATTATCTCTGGCTGCAATCAACATATTTAAAGTTCCGGTTATATTTACATCGTTAGTGATTCTTGGATCATTTATAGAACGAGGGACGGAGCATAAAGCAGCTTGATGAAGTACGTAATCTATACCATTACAGGCTTCTTGACAAGTAACAAGTTCCCTTATATCTCCCTCTATAAATTCAAAATTAGAATTATCTAAAAATTCTTCAATGTTTCTTTTTTCTCCGGTAGAAAAATTATCTAAAACTCTTACTTTATATCCTAAATTTAATATCTTTTCCACCAAATTAGAGCCAATAAAACCTGCGCCCCCGGTAACTAAAAAGGAAGAATCTTTCTTAAAAAAATATTCTTTGCAACCTATCACCTTACAACCTCCAATATAAGTAATTCAAGTCTTCTGCTTCTTTTTTGTCAAACATCCCTTTTATATCTATCAATACCAATTTATCATCTTTATATATTTTACTTAAATCTTTTAGGCTTATATTTTTAAATTTTTCATGGGGAATAGCAAAAATTACCACATTCACATCAGTAACATCTTCTATCTTACTAAGCTTTATCCCGTATTCTTTTTGTACTTCACTTTCCTCAGCAAGAGGGTCTACTATCTCTATGCTTACACCATGTTCTTTAAGTTCATTAGTAATGTCTATTACTTTACTATTTCGAATATCAGAACAATTTTCCTTAAAAGTAATTCCCATAACTAAAACTTTACACCCTTTAATTTGTTTACCTACTTTTATAAGTTGCTTTAGGGTGTTCTCGGCTATGTATTTTCCCATATCATCATTAATTTTTCTTCCGGCAAGAATAATCTGTGAAGAGTAGCCTATCTGCTCAGCCTTATAAGTTAAATAATATGGATCTACACCTATGCAATGACCTCCTACTAACCCGGGGGTAAATTTTAAAAAATTCCATTTTGTACTGGCAGCCCGAAGCACTGCCTGAGTATCAATGCCTAATTTATTAAAGATAATAGATAGCTCATTCATGAAGGCAATATTTATATCTCTTTGGGAATTTTCAATTACCTTTGCTGCCTCTGCCACTTTTATACTTTCTGCTTTATATACCCCTGCTTTTATAATTAAACCATAAACTTTTGCAATAATATCCAAGGTCTCTTCATCCATTCCGGAGACTACTTTTTTTATTTTCTCTAATCTATGAACTTTATCCCCAGGATTTATTCTTTCCGGAGAATATCCTATTTTAAAATCAATCCCACATTTTAATCCTGATTCTTTTTCCAAAATAGGCCTACAAATATCTTCTGTAACTCCGGGATAAACAGTAGATTCATATACCACAATAGAGCCCTTAATTAAATTCTCCCCTACTATTTTGCTCGCTTCAATTACTGCATCTAAATTAGGAGTCTTATCAAGATTGATAGGGGTTGGTACAGCAATTATATGAAATCTTACCTTTTGCAATTCTTTCTCATTGGAAGTTAAAAAAGCGGTAGTTTCTTGTAGGCTCTTACTACCCACTTCATTAGTTGCATCTATACCCTTTTTACAGGCTCCTACTTTTTCTTTATCTATATCAAACCCTATAACTTCCACTTTTTTGGCAAAACTTATAGCAAGTGGTAAACCAACATAACCTAAGCCAATAACTGATAATTTCGCCTTTTTATTTTTTATCTTTTCGTATAAATTCATCTTAGCAGGGCTTAACTGTTTTTTTGATTTCATATCATTTTCGTCCTTTGCTTTGCCTTGAATCGTGGCAACACCCATTTAGCTAACCGACTTCTTGTAATACCCAATGATGAAACTGCGATTATAAGCCAAACTATTTTTTGCCTATGTCTAATGGCTGTTCCAAAGTTTGATATCCCCCAAGCAAAAGCTCCTATTATTATTAGTAACATCAATATTACCGCCCAAAAAGCTGGATTATTATATTTTTTAAGATATTTTAATCCTCTTATTGAATAAAATACCAGTACCAGGTATAGTAAAGCATCTATTAAACCTAAAATCTGACCAGGCGATGAAATCATCCATGGAAAAGGTGCCAACAAAAAGTACACCATCCTTACAGGGGATTGTATAATTATATCCAATATTGAATTAGGAGTAAATCCGACTAAATATGCAGCGCCACCCCTAGCTGCTCTAGTTACTCTACTTCCCATATAGTCTGGTGAAAATACTAATCTTAAATCGCCTGGGATTTTGTTAATTAAAAAGGACCAAAATAGTATGATCCCTAGTGCTACTATAAATATACCAAGGAAACTTTGTTTGCTTATAAGTCTCCATTTCTTTATTTTCGCTTCATAAAAAATGAAGAAAATGGCATACACAACTCCTATCACAATCATACCTCCAAATTGAGCACTAGACAATAACAGAAAGGCTACTGCTAAAACTAATTTACTTATCGTGCCGCTATTTAGCCATTTTAAAAAATAGAAAACAGATACTATTGCAAAAAAAGAGATGAAATTCTCTCTCAAAGTTATAGCTGAGTATAAGCATAAAGTAGGAAATAAAGCTGTTATTACACTCCCAATTTGAGCACTTCTTTTTGTTGCTCCAAGCTCTATAATTATCTTATAGAGGTAATATACTATGAATACTCCTAGTACAACATTAACAAATTGTACTAATAGAGGAACTCTACCAAAAACGAAATAGATTACTCCTATTACTTTAGGGTAAATATGGTGTGCATGAGTAGGAATATTTACTTCCAAGCCCATATTCCACGCTTGAGCGCACATCCAACCTCTCCTCTCAAAGCCAACAGCATCGGCTGTACTATCAGGAAGATTAAAAATAAACGCGTTAGCTAAGGCTAACCCAATACGTAAAGCAAAGGCAATAATTAGTATATTTCTTAGAACAGGGTCCTTTACTTTAAATAAGATTGTCATAAATACAAAACAGTAAATACTGATAAAAAATAATCCAAAAAGATCTGTTCCGCGAGTAATTGAGCCTAACCCTATAAAAATGCCAACTATAATTCCTAATAGGATTATTGAGCTATAATTCATTTGATTATTCTTTAGACCCTTGTAGTAAGATAAATTCATAAGGATTTCCTCCTATATTATTGCTACTTTCTATAATAAAACAAACCTACATAGCCTAAACCTATAACTGACAATTTTTCTTCCTTGTTTTTAATTTTTTTATATAAATTCATTTTGATAACTTTTTGAATATTAGATGGCTTCCTATTTATATTTTCTTACATAACTATGCATGCCGGTACTTTATAAAGTTGTATATAATATAAATTTTTTTAACCTTACCATTTTCAATTTTCTAGCAACATAGTTTTAGTTAAATTACTGATAAATTATTTATAACTCTTTGAAATAGTATATCTATATTTTCCCGATTTAGTTGGTAAAATATCATCAACTAATTTATATTCTATCTTTGTATTTTCTCCCATTACTAATTTTATTTTTTCTGTAATATCATCGAAATCTTTTTTATTTTCTACAAATGATTCTTTGCAATCTAATACTAATTTAACTATAATAAGATTTTCTTTTTCTTGAATGACTTGGAATTTTCTTATGATTCCCTTATTTAAAACTACCCCAATAAAATGTATAAAATATTCTCCAGGAATAATCCTGCCTTCCTTTGTTCTAAAAACATCCGTTACTCTCCCTATTAAATTTTTTATCATTGGCAGCCCTCTGCCACAAGAACATTGTGTATCTGATAATACTGCCATATCTCCTATTTTAAATCGAATTAGAGGCATAGTATAATTTCTTAAAGTAGTAACTACAACCTCCCCCATTTTACCGGGTTCACAATTTTTTCCATTTTTATCAATAATTTCAATATATTGATTAAAAACATTTAAATGTAATCCTTCATGTTTTTCACAATCACAAGCCATATCTCCAGCCTCTCTTGAACCATAGCGATTAAATACAGGACAATTAAAAACTTTTTCTATTAACTTTCTATATTCAGGATAAAGAATTCCTGCTGATGTCATTATTGAAAAAGGTGAAAAGACTCTTATATTTTTTTCTTTTACAAATTTTGCTAATTCATAAATAGATTGCACATAGGCTAAGATCAATTTAGGTTTATGCAAATTAATTTCTTCAACATATCTCCTCATGTTTTCTTCAGTCATTCGGAAAGAATTTAAGATTTTAGTATTTTGCACCCAATTAGCTAATTTACGGCTTATCCCTTCTGTTTGCCCTAAAATATCTCTCTCT
>NMQN01000753.1 GCA_003575245.1 Candidatus Atribacteria bacterium 1244-E10-H5-B2
CGAGAGGATCACCGAGAATATTTAAAAGAACTTGCCAGTAAATGGTATTTAGAAAACAAGAAAGCGATAAAGATAAGGAGCTTGAAATATTATCAAGAACATAGAGAAGCTTGCCAGATCAAGAGAGAACTTTGGAGAATAAAAAACCGGGAAAAAATCAAAAAATACAATAGAGAATATAAGCGAAAGCATGAAATTACAAGTTAGAGCTATCCCTAGCAGGCTGTCGGAAAATAAGGGGGTGAAATCAATGGGGGGTAATTTTTCATACGTAACTATTCGTTTTTATGGGGATAAAGAAGTGATAGATCCCGCAATCGAATGTTTAAAGGTTCAATTAGAAGATAATATAAAATGCAGAAGAATGGAGAATAAAGACAATTCTAATCATATCGAAGCGGAAATCACAAGTATAAAATAAATCAAGAAGGTGTTTTAATGGCTAACACAATGTATAGATATTTTGATAAGGGAAATAAGGGGGTGAGTGAGATGTATTCAATGAAAATTCAAAAATATAAATGTTTCGGTTGCGGTAGGGTCTGGCGGAGTAATGAAATACTGGCGATATGTCCAGTTTGTAGAGGCAAAGGAGTTAAAGTAAAAGAGGGAATAAAGGCAGAAGATATAAATATTCCAAAGTGGGATAAGGTAATTGAAAAAGCTGAGAGATTTATTGAGAAAAGCAAAGGAATTTGATCACAGTTATTTACATTATATGAAAGGGGATTGATATAATGCCAGAATACAGATGTCAAGATTGCGGGAAACATTTTTTGGGTTGGGGAGTATTTTCGATTTGCAATTATTGCGGTGGCAAATTAGTGCCAGTAAATGAAAGTGCTAAAATCAGGGTAAAGTAAGGTGGCTCGCTTGACCAAAGGAATAGACTACCTCAGTTTTATTAGAGATTATAGAGAGGGCAAAAGCTATGAAGAAATTGCTCGTAAACAAGGTTGTAGCATAACCACCATCGGCAATAGAGTTAGGAGTTTAGGTCTGAAAAGGAATAAGCAAAAACGGGAGATATTTTCAGAAGAAGAAAGATATCTTTTTAATAAGATGATAGAAACTCGAGGAGGTAGGAAACAGCTGCTCGAGATTCTGAGAGGGTAATGAATAATTTTTTTTAAACGACGTTGGAGCATAGTAATTTTTTTATTTATTGTCTATGGGATTTTAATAATTTGGTTAGTGAAGTTAATTTCCCGGTTAAAAAGATGAGGGGGTAATAAAATATTATGTATGTCAATAATATTCATTGTCTTATAAAAATAGTAGCAGTAATAATTATCGTTATTGGGATTGCAATTTTTTTAAGGAATTGGGCAAAAAGAAGATAAAGGGGAGAAGCAAAAATGAATAATATTATAAAACTAATTCTAATCGTATTAGTGATCTTGTTTGCGGTCTATGTTTGGCCAACGCCTTATAGGTATATGCCTGATTATCTAAGTGGGAGGGTACCGTTCAGAATACACAGAATAACAGATATAGGTGAAGCATGGTTTCAAGGTACAGGGTGGACAAAATTAGAGTAGAATCAACAGGAGGTAAAAGATGAAGGATAAAATAGCCTATATCCCCAGTAAAGAAGAATTTCTCCAGGGGATAAAGGAATTTGAAAGACAAGAGCCAAGAGATGCCATATATGAGGTATCTTCGTTATTTAT
>NMQN01000898.1 GCA_003575245.1 Candidatus Atribacteria bacterium 1244-E10-H5-B2
GGGGGTAATTAAAATTATGTGGTGGCTGATTTCGATTCCAATATTAACTTTATTGGCAATAGCTTTTAACGCTTACCAGTCAGGAAAAGAACTGAAAGAAGATATAAAGAAAGGATTTAATTAGAATAACTCGGTGATCCGGTTCCCTATGCGTTCTCCGGGTTGCCGTTTACCCCGCCCCTTAGTTTTTTGAATTTTTGGGCTGGGGGGCGGGGAAGACGGGCAAAATCCGGGCGAATTGGCTTATCAAAATGTGTACAAAATTTTTGGGCAATTTATGCCTCAGTCGTACAAAAACGGAATTTGGCTTTGCTCTGTTAGTTTAATCCCAACGATGTTAGCTCTTTCGCAACCAATCGGAACTGCCGGAGAAAAAATAAAAATTATGAAGGAAGGCAAACCCGGAGAATTTTCTCTGCTTGGTATGCCTCTAATTTTTACTTCCAAAGTGCCGGCTCAAAATAGTGCTGGAGCGATCGGTTTATACGATTTTTCAAAATACGGAATTTTGCAAAAAGACGATTATCGACTAATGAAATCTGAGCATGCAGAATTTAGGGCAGGGGTCGTACAATGGAAAGGTGAAATTAGGCATGATGGACAGCCGTTGTTGAATAGTACGCTGATACTTCGAGACGGAACAGAAGTTAGTTGCTTTGTAATTTTAGGTGCCGTAACTTAAACAGAAAAATAAAAAGCCCCCAAGCAAGCGATTGATTGAAGGCTTTTGATATAGATATTACCGCAAAGCGAAGCGATTTGCGATTTGTATTATTATATATAAATTGACAAAAAAAGTCAAGTTAAGGGAAGCAGGTGATCCAAAAATGAATATATTAAAAGGGAAATTAAATAAAAAAGAAATGGCCAGGTTTGCCGGAGTAAAAATTAAGGATGTTGACAGATCCCTGGCCAATCTGGCTAATATGGGATATCTTAAATTTAATAAAATTAAAGGAGGGAAATATCAATTCATCTTATACCCTGAGCCAGTAAGGATAATGGAATTGAAATTGAGTAGTAGTAGTTAAATAAAATTAAAGGAGGGAAAAAGGAGAGAGGGGATGAATAAAGAAAAACAAATAGAATTGACTAAATTTTTTAGAGCGATATTTGAAGAAAATGTTGGATGCATCGACATAAGAACTTTTGTTCATACCAAGAAAAGGGATAAAATTGAAACTAGGCAGAAGGACCATTTTTTTATAAAGATCAAGGAGCTAAAGGATTTAGTTAGAATCATTTCTAATGATAATTTTACTAAGGATCGGAACGTTCACTTTGGGGTGGCACCCAGGGTAATAGCCAGGGGAGGAGTAAAACAAACAGGAAGTGAAAATGATGTAAAAATCTTAAATTGCATTTTTGGTGATATTGATTGCAAAAGAGAGAGCGACCCTAGTCTACCTACTAAAAAAGAAACCATAAAGAGAATAGAAAAATTTGAATTACCGCCTAGTATCATAGTGGATTCAGGGCTGGGCTATCAGGTTTATTGGTTGTTAAAAATCCCCATACCAATTAAGAATAGAAAGATACTTTTAGAAGTTAAGGGGATCCTGAAAGGTCTGGCCATCGCAATAGGTGGGGATGTTGCTGGGCAAGATGTAAGCCATCTTTTAAGAGTCCCGGGGACGAGGAATCTTAAACCAGAATGCCCAAAAGGGGGG
>NMQN01000470.1 GCA_003575245.1 Candidatus Atribacteria bacterium 1244-E10-H5-B2
AGAAAGACAGGATATATCAGAAAAACAAAGAAAGAGAATATCTTTAAAGAAAGGATTAAAAAGAGGACGGATCTATTAAAAGAATTGGAAAAACTGAAAAAGCAGTTTCCCGGTCTTTTTAATCGATAACTGATAGAAAGGAGAACTAAAATTATGATTAAAAAATGGAGAAGTGCAGAAAGCTATTTAGGAAATACAAAACAGGCCAGGATAAATCAGAGGGCAAATCTGATCCCTGGCAATTCCTGGCAGAAAAGAAGGATTAAGGAATTGAGGCTCGGTTGCTTCTGGGAGATTATACCTCTTAAAAATAGGCAGGAGATATTTAAAGCATTTGAGAATAAAAGAGGTTTTGAAGAAATTAAAAATATGCCTAAAGAGGAATTGAAAGGCCGAGACTATCTTAATGGTTGGTGGGGTGAGCTGGCTCTTGAAAGTAAAATATCTATCTATAAAAAAGTGATGTCCGGGCTTACTAAAGAATCAAGATCAGAGATTTATAGGGATATGGAGAAATGCTTAAAAGGGAAGTTAGAAAAGGGGATATAAAGGGTTTCGTTTGATAACCAATCATTTTTGGATTAAAATAAAAAAAGAAGAAACAGAATATAGAGAGTTAATAGAGGGAAATACCCTCTATTTTTTTTAGATGATTCAGATAATTAAATCTTGAAAGTTTACAAAAGTTTACTAATTAAAAAATAAATGTAGGTGATGTAAAATGTCTAATAATAATGGTGGATCAGTTAAAAGAACATTAAGGGAAAAAAAGTTTATCGAAGCCTATATTGAGAATTGCGGTAATGCGACAGAGGCCTATTTATCTGTAAGCCCTGATGTTAAAAGAGATTCGGCAAAAGAATTAGGTAAACGAATGTTAGCGAAATTAGGGCTTTCAATCGTTGAGGTTTTGGATAAGATGGGTCTTTCAGACCCGGTTATTTCTCAAAAGCTCATAGACGGTTTAAATGCTACCAGAGAAACAGGAACAGGCAAAGATAGGAAAGAGAAAGCGGATCATCACGCAATCGTTAAATATTTAGATATGATACTAAAATTAAAGGCTTCCTATCCGGCGGATAGAAGTAAGCTCGAATTGACCGGGAAAGACGGCTTGCCACTTAAACCAGATACAGTTTATTTAATAGTTAAGAGTTATCAAAACTGCCCCTTAGAAGATACGAGAAAATGCCCGGTAAAGGAAGAACTCGAGTTGGCTGAGAAGACCCGAGAGGAGAGTTACGGAAGTGGCAGAGAACAAAGTAAAGAAGAATGACAGACTAATAGTAAGTAACAAAAAAATAAGTGCCGGTGTTTTAGACGAAGGTAATGCTTTTACTCTGGGAATTGAAATTCCAGGTAGAGGCAAAGTTAATATAAAGATTAGTTTTGAGAAAGGAAGCTCTTATCTATCCCCTAAAAAAATGCTTCACTATGCTTCACTAAATTGCCTGTCTAAAAATCCAAAGAATCCAAAGAAAAAATGACAAAAAGGAAACATCTCTTATATAAAGGTTTAGGAGTGTCAGGGCTTTGCCCCTGGCCTGCCGTAGTGATAAGGGTTTCCTGCTTTTTGGTGATACTATTTTTAGGGGTCAGGGGTCTATATTCAAAACGAAAGAATCGAAAGAAATATCGATAAAAAGAAAGGGTTAGGGGTTAAAGTAAG
>NMQN01000142.1 GCA_003575245.1 Candidatus Atribacteria bacterium 1244-E10-H5-B2
AAGAGGCAGTGGATTTTGTAGTAGAAGGACTCAATCGCGAATTAGGAGATAAGGTAATCATTAAATGAGTAATAATTTCCAACTGGAGAGGGAAAGGAGTTCCCTCTCCAGTTTCCCAGACACAAAATCACTTTTTTCTAAATTAAAGAGCAGTTTATTGCCATATACTTTTCTTACCCCTACTCTTGTAGTGGTAACTTTATTCTTTTTTATTCCCTTAGTTATGGTTTTTATTTTAAGTTTTACCAATCTGGATATGACGAATTTTGGAATACTCAAATGGTGGCAACCGGCAAACTGGACCTTAGATAACTATGTAAAGATCTTTACTAATAGGTTTTTCCCCAGGATTCTAAATAATACTCTCATGTATGTGAGTATGACCTTAATTTTTTTCAATGTGGGAATGGCTTTGGTTATTGCCTTGATTACTACAAACATCAACAGGCGGGTTGGTTTTGCCTTTCGCTTAATATGGCTTATGTGTCGTCTTACTCCGGTGGTTGTTTATATTATGATGTGGAAGGCTTTAGCTGGACCCGCTCCTATGGGAGTTATAAACAAGCATATTCTTGGTCCCCTGGGCATAGGTACAGGGGAATACTTACTTAATACCAATCCCTGGCTTTTTATTATTTTAGTGAATGGTTTTATCGGAGCTTCCTTTGGGATGATTATTTTTTCTTCCGCTATTGAAGCTATACCTAAAGATTATATGATAGCTTCCAAAGTAGATGGAGCTTCAACCTGGCAGACCATTCGTTATATTACTATTCCTATGATCAGGTGGCCCCTGCTTTTTGTTACCACCTATCAAACACTATCACTCTTAACCTCTTTTGAACAGATTATGCTTCTTACAGATGGAGGTCCAGGGCTTTATGAAACTGAAGTATGGTCTTTAACTGCTTATCATCGTGCATTTACCAGCTATTTCGGAAATACTCAATGGGGTTATGGTTCAGCCTGGGCAGTTATCCTGGTAATTATTGGTATAGTAATGGCAATTGTATATTTACGCGTATTCAAGTTTGATGAATTAATTCAAGAACCGAAAATTGATCAGCTATAATGAGATATATAGGAGAATGATGATTAAATGGTATTAAATAAATTTCGTTTAAATTTGAAATCTATTTTCGCTTATCTGGCTTTGATTGTATTTAGTATGCCTATCTTCCTGGTTTTTTTATGGTTAGTTATTACAACATTTTCCACCAGGACAGAGGGACTAGAATCATTAGGGTGGACCTTGAGCAATTGGAGTTTCTTATGGAAATCACCTTTTGGTCCTAATTTTCCGAGTATATGGCTGGCGACTCTCAATACATTCCTTCTCGCTACGGTTATGACCACTATTGTAGTTTTTGTTTCATCAATGTCTGCTTACGCTTTATCACGTATGAAGTTTGCAGGAAGGAAGGGGTTTCTCTCTGCGACTCTGATACTGCATGCCTTCCCGAGTGTGACTCTATTAATTCCAATTTATTTTGTATTACGTTGGATAACGAAGATCCCTATTATCGGAAAAAGTCTCCCTCTCATCGGCGGTTTTGGTTTTAACACTATTGGAGGAGTAGCCTTAGTGATGGTAGCTTTTCAGCTTCCCTTTGGCATATGGATAATGAAAGGATTTTTTGATAATATTTCCTGGGATATGGAGCGGTC
>NMQN01000878.1 GCA_003575245.1 Candidatus Atribacteria bacterium 1244-E10-H5-B2
AGTAGAAGCCTCTGATCATTATATAAAAAGAGGAATCCTCATCACCTTCTTTAAAGATAAATTCATCTTCTTTGTAGGCTTTAACCGCAGATATTTGAGCAATTTTTTCTAACTCCTCTTCGCTAAAATCTTTAAACTCTATCATTCTCTTTAATGTTTCTTTTTTCTCTTTCAGGTTAATTTTTTCATAATGTTTTTTATCGACAGTTACCTCGACTTTAAATAGATTCTTTTCTTCCATTATTCTTCTTATCTCTTTTTTGTTCTCCAGGGTAAAGTCTATTAATTTCTCCCAATACTTCTGTATCTTCCTGTAAGCGGTGAAGGGATCTTTTTCAGGTATTGCCTCATGAATACTTAAATATATATTTTTTATAGATTCCTTGCAGGCTTCTACTTCATTATTTGCCAGATACTCCAGGGCAAGCAACAGGTTGGTCTTAAAAATTTTGTTCTCGAGCTCATCGGTTAAAAATTCTCCGGGATATGGGGAAAAATCTTTTGCTGTTACTGTCCGCATATTACTTACTTCGTATTGGGAATCAATTTTAGATTTTTCGTAAATAAATCTATAGATATCCTCTCTGGTCCTCTTCCAGATGGGATGAGCCTTTTTGGGAGGTAAATGTTTTATGCTTAATTTATTATCCAGGAAAAAATCAAAACCAAACATCTTGGTATTGATTAGATAATCGATATCCTCCCCTCTGGGAATATTGGGGTCAAAAGGTACTATTTGATATAAATTTTTATGAATTACCATGGCCCCGCCAAAGACAAAGGGAGTTTGTTTAAGTCGAGGGCCGCAACCGATTATTTTATCAAAGGCTTTGGACTTACTCCCAAACCTATTCCAATAAGTCATCCAGGGCTCCATGCTAACATCATCATAATAATTTCCATACTCATTTACATAATAACCGGCTACCCCGTATACGGTTTCTCCATACACCCTTTTTCCGATAAATTCCCTGGTTATATCCATAAAATCAGGATTTTCAATAACTTCATCATCATCGATTAAAACAGTAACATCAGAATTAAGTATATGAGAAGCGAATATACACATATTCCTGACATTGGCATAACCCTGTAAGCTTAACAAAGAAAGCACATTCTCTTTTAATTGAGAATTTCTGCCAAATCTCTTAATCTTCTTTAAAGTCTTCCGAGTAAATAAATAGGTTTCTACTTCCAACTTTACCCCTTTAACTATCTTTCTTACTTTTTCTTCTGCTTCGTATTCTATTTCCTTGTGGGTTGGGCAAATTAATATAACTAATTTAAAATCTTTCTTTTTTAAGATCTTCATACTTTCCAGTGTCCGACCCAAGGTTCCTTCCTCGTTTAATGGAGTAGCATGGTCATAGACAATATCCCCTTCTTTAAAACCAATCTCTTTTTTCCTCCCCCAATAAGTAGGGATAACTACTATAGTTCGCATAATTTTCTTTCTCCTTCTCATTTATGTAAATAATTTTTATTAAACTTATCTTTCCTTGGTTAAAATATTACTTCCCTATATATTTTTTCTACTCCCTTAATGGTATTTTCCCAGGAAAAATTATTAACCGCATATTCGTGTGCCCGCTTGCTTCTTTCTTTTTTATCAGGTCTTACCAGCTCATTAATGATAGCTTCGGCCAGAGCAATATCATCCTCTACAT
>NMQN01000412.1 GCA_003575245.1 Candidatus Atribacteria bacterium 1244-E10-H5-B2
GCTATAGAATTAATCCCGGAGTGTTTTATTTTGGCCAACAGCTCAATTTCATCATATCCCTCCTGATAGGACAATTCTCTCAATTCATTCAGGCTTATAACTAATTCTACTTGCTTAAAATTACTCTCCAATTTAGAACGATTATAAGTTATAACTCCGGCAGCTACTAAAGCGGCAATAATAAAAAAAATCAAAATCGAATAAGATTTTTTAGGCACATTAATACTTCCTTTTTCCTTCATTTAACATCTAACAAACTGAAAATATTTTAGCATATTTGTAACTAGAAGTAAAAAATCAATTGGATAAAATATAGTATCAAGTATATAGTATCGAGTATCGAGTTAAGAAAGAGAAAGAAAAGATAGAAAAAAGTAGCATTCTTCTTATTACTTAACTACCACACTAAAGTTTACACTATCATTGGTTACCGCGATGAGTAATAAATTATAGTAGAAAATAGAAATTAGAAAAGGGGCGATTTATCCGCCCCCTACACATCACTCATCACATATTACTACTTTCTTTTGACTTCTGGCTACTGACTCCTGTCTTCCGTTTTCTTAACCAATTAACCAATTAACCAGGTAACCAACTAACTAATCCTAAGCGAGATACGATTCACGAGATACGAGATACGAATTATCTTTATTGTAACAAAGTCAACATTACTCCAGCAGCAACTGCAGTTCCAATTACTCCGGCTACATTAGGACCCATGGCATGCATCAATAAAAAGTTGCTCGGATTTGCTTCTTGTCCAACCTTCTGTGCTACTCTGGCAGCCATAGGCACAGCAGACACCCCGGCTGCACCAATCAAAGGATTAATCTTTCCCCCGGTAATTTTATTTAATAATTTGGCAAATAAAACTCCCCCGGCTGTCCCAAATCCAAAGGCAATTAAACCCAATATTATTATTTTAATAGTATTAAAGGTTAAAAAATATTCAGCTTGCATAGTTGCTCCTACACAGGTAGCTAAAAATATGGTGACGATATTAATCAATTCATTTTGGGCGGTATTAGATAATCTATCTACTACTAAACTCTCTCTAAATAGATTCCCCAACATTAACATCCCGATAATGGGGACCGAAGCTGGTAATAAAAGGCCAATTAAAACAGTCGAAATAATAGGAAAGAGTATTCTCTCTAATCGGGATACTGGCCTGAGTTGTTTCATAACTATTTTTCTTTCCTCTGGGGTAGTCAATAATTTCATTATGGGAGGTTGAATTATAGGAACCAATGACATATAAGAATATGCCGCCACTGCAACTGCTCCTAATAAGTGAGGAGCCATTTTAACTGTTAGATAAATTGCTGTTGGTCCATCTGCCCCTCCGATAATTCCTATAGAAGCTGCTTCCTGAATATTAAATCCTAAAAGCACCGAGCCAACTAAAGCTACAAATACTCCTACTTGAGCAGCTGCTCCTAAAAGAAAAGTTATAGGATTAGAAAGTAAGGGTCCAAAATCAGTCATTGCTCCAATCCCCATAAATATTAAACAAGGGTATACTTCATGTCTTATTCCCCAAGAAATAAAATATAAAAGACCGCCCTCTTCCATTATTCCGGTTAAGGGTAAATTTACTAATATTGCTCCAAAGCCAATAGGTACAAGAAGTAAAGGCTCGTATTTTTTCCCTATTGCAAGATATAATAATACTCCTCCCACAATAATCATTATAATATTGCCTGAATAAAGTTCAGCAAATCCTGAAAGAGTAAATAAAGAAAGGACTTTCATTAAAAGATCCATTTAAATTCTCCTTTCTATTCTAACCTATTACCATTAAGACATCGCCAGTATCTACCATATCATTTGCGGCTACGTTTATCTTTTTTATGCTTCCAGAAGCGTTGGCTACAATTTCATTTTCCATCTTCATTGCTTCTAAGATTAATAAAGTATCTCCATCTTTTACACTATCTCCTTCGGATACCTTTAACTGAAGTACCTTACCGGGCATAGGTGCTACTACTTCCTCTCCTGCCACTGCTGCAGTCGGTACTTTGGCAGGAGATGGATTAGATGAGGGTTTAACTACTTTTTGACTTACCGGTTCTTCTTTTCCTTTAGTTGCAACCGGTTGAGGAACAGAGATGGTTCCCGCTGATGATTCATTTCCTCCTACTTCTTCTACTTCTACTTCATATACTTTACCGTCTACTGTAATTTTAAATTTTCTCATTTTATTTATAATCCTCCTCCTTCTTCAATATTAATATTTAATATTTTTTCCCAACATTAATTCTTGTCTCCCCATTGCAGTCCAGGGATTTATTGCAGACGGTTTATATTTTTTTATACTTATTATTTTAAATTCACTTCTCGGTTTTTCTAAATATGAAGCCACGGCAGCAGTAATTACAGCAACTAATTTGCCTTCAACTTCTTCTTTCTCTCTCACTTGTGTAGAATCTATCACTGGAGGTGTAACTTTAGTTTCTTTAATTTTGGGTATCTTTTTTTCTACTTTAATTCCTACGATGTTCTTTAAAAATACCATAACCAAGGCTAAACCACCCAGGACTGCAAATACTAAAACCATATCTATAATAGCTAGTTGGAAAGCTCCATTGATTCCTTCAAACATATTTATTCTTTCCTCCTTCTTAATTAGTCGTTAGTGAATAGTATTTAGTTAAAAGCAAAAAGCTAAAATAAAAATTTAAAACTTTCTTTGTATTGTTTGTTGTAGCCGAGTTTATTCGACCCAAATTATTTTGATAATTTTTCTTACGGGCTTGATAAATCAAGCCCGTACATAATATACGTTTCTCGATATAATCTTAATTTTTCATTTATTTTTTTACTTCTCTCTTGCTATTCACTATTCACTAACGACTATTCACTATATACTAATTTATACTGGGAAATTACCGTGCTTCTTCGCTGGCCTACTTTCCCTTTTTGTAGAAAGCATCTCAAAAGTAGTTATAAGACGAGGTCTGGTTTCCCGCGGGTCAATAACCATATCAACATAACCTCGTTTAGCTGCTTCGTAAGGATTGGAAAATTTTAGTTGAAATTCATCAATCTTCTCTTGGCGTACCTTTTCAGGATTATCTGCTTTAGCTACTTCTTTTCTAAAGATAATATTTGCTGCCCCTTGAGAACCCATTACGGCAATTTCCGCTGTAGGCCAGGCAATTACCTGATCTGCTCCTAAATCCCTGCTACACATTGCCAGATAAGCCCCTCCATAAGATTTTCGAACTATCAAAGTTATCTTGGGAACAGTTGCCTCAGAATAAGCATACAATAATTTTGCTCCATGTCGGATAATCCCCCCATATTCCTGAGCAGTTCCCGGTAAAAACCCCGGAACATCTACCAAAGTTAAAATAGGAATATTAAAAGCATCACAAAATCTAATAAAACGAGCAGCTTTATCAGAAGCATCAATATCTAAACAGCCCGCTAAGACTTTTGGTTGATTAGCGATTATACCTATAGATTGGCCATTTAATCTGGCAAATCCGGTAAGCATATTAGTTGCAAAATAAGTATGAGATTCAAAAAAATCTCCCTCATCTACAATATATTTTATTACATCTCTCATTTCATAAGGTTTATTTGGATCTGTAGGGACAATGTTTAAAAGAGCCTCTTCCATCCGATTGGGATTATCCTTACATTCCACTTGGGGAGTATTTTCCATATTATTAGAGGGCAAATAACCCATTAGCCCTCTTACCATCTGGTAAACTTCCTCTTCATTCTCAGCAGCAAAATGAGCCACACCACTCTTCCTATTGTGAGTCATCGCTCCCCCTAATTTCTCTGAAGTAACTACTTCTCCAGTAACCGCTTTAATCACATCTGGTCCTGTAATATGCATTATACCTACATTCTTTACCATAAATACAAAATCCATTATGGCAGGAGAATAGACTGCTCCCCCGGCAGCCGGACCAACAATTATAGAAATTTGAGGGATTACTCCGGAAGCAATAGTATTACGGTAAAATAGCTGACCATAGCCACTTAGAGAATCTACTCCCTCTTGAATACGGGCTCCACCAGAATCATTTACTCCGATACATGGCGCACCCATTTTCATAGCCATGTCCAGCACCTTACATATCTTCTTGGAATGCATCTCTCCCAAGGAACCACCGATAACAGTAAAATCCTGAGCAAAAACATAAATCAGTCTTCCATCAATAGTTCCATAACCAGTTACAACTCCCTCGCCAGGTGCCTCCATCTTGTCCATACCAAAATTGTTACATCTGTGCTCAACTAACATATCAAGCTCTACAAAGCTATCTTTATCTAAAAGAAGGTCAATCCTTTCTCGAGCAGTAAGTTTGCCTTTTTCGTGTTGAGCTTTCACTCTCTTCTCTCCTCCGCCTGCTCTTATTTTTTCTTCTCTTTCTTTTAAATTTTTCATTAATTCATCAATCGATAATTTCATTAATTTATCTTACCACCTTTCTCTGCTTTTTTTAGATTCCCTTTTTCTATTTATCTCTCTGGCATAATTCAACAAGAATTCCGTTAGTACCCTTAGGATGTAAAAAGGCTATCTTGACTCCGCCTGCTCCATACCTCGGCTTTTCGTCAATTAACCTAACTCCTTCCTTTTTTAATTTTCCTAATACTTTCTCAATATTATCAACTCTAAAGGCAATATGTTGAATCCCTTCACCTTTTTTTTCAATAAATCTGGTAATAGGGCTCTCAGGTGAAGTAGATTCTAACAGTTCTAATTCACTGTCGCCTAAAGGTAAAAAAGCAACTTTAACTTTCTGTTCTTCTACAATCTCTTCGCCAGCAACTTTCAACCCCAGTATATTACTTAAAAGCTTGCTGGTTTTTTCAATACTTCTTACCGCAATTCCAATATGATCAATCTTTTCTATCATTTTTTGCACCTCCCTGTGTATAAGAATGCACTAATATATTTGACAATTTCTCTACCGCAGTATAAGGATCTTCTTCCCGTTTTACTATTTTAGTTGCTATCTTATTTAAAAATTCGTTATCAATAAAAGTTGAAAGTATTTCTTTCCATTGTTCCTGAACAAGGTCAAATATCTCTTTCTTGGCACTCTCCTGGCGTCTTTGTTCTAACTCCCCACTTTCCTTTAGATATTTGATATGTCGATCGATCTCTACCAAAAGTTTTTTAATACCGACATTGTCTGTAGCTATAGTCTTTAGAACCGGAGGACGCCATCTGCTATTTTGGTTTAAATCTAACATCATTTCTACCTCAGTAGCTAAACGTTCACAACCTTCCTTGTCAGCTTTATTAATTACAAAAATATCCCCTATTTCCATTATTCCGGCTTTTATAATCTGGACATCGTCTCCCATTCCCGGCATGCTTATCAATACAACTGTATCAGCTACTTTAACTATATCTACTTCCGATTGACCTACACCCACCGTTTCAATAAATATTATATTCTTACCTAGTGCATCTAATATCTTAACCGTTGCCTGGGTGGCTTGAGAAAGTCCCCCCAGATGCCCTCGAGTACTCATGCTTCTTATAAAAACACCTTTGTCTAAACTAAGATCCTGCATACGAATTCTATCACCTAACAATGCCCCGCCTGTATATGGACTGGTAGGATCTATGGCAATGATTCCAACAGTTTTTCCTTGTCCTCGTAAAATTTTTGTAATTTTATCAATGACAGTACTTTTTCCTGAACCAGGAGGACCGGTTATGCCAATTACCAAGGCATTTCCGGTATAATTATATAGCTTTTTCAAAAATTCTTGAGCTTGGCTAAAGTTATTTTCTACTAAAGTTATTAGTTTAGCAACTGCTCTGTGATCACCATTAATTATTTTTTCTACAATTTCCATTAAATTCTCACTTTTTTTCGTATCACGTATCGCGTCTATCTTCCTATACCTTAAGCACTATTCCCCACACCTTCTGTATTTTATTGTATTCTGCTTTCACTTCTGCCCACACCTATACGCTAAACGCTGTACGCTCTACGCTATTAATTATTTTACTTTTTCTTTAATAACCTTAATTATGTCACGGGTGTTAGTACCGGGGGTGAATATTTCTGATATACCTACCTTTTTTAATTCAGGAATATCTTCCTCAGGAATTACTCCTCCGCCCATAACCACAATATCTTCAATATTATTTTCTTTCAGAAGTTCCATTACTTTGGGGAAAAGATGGATATGGGCTCCCGATAAAATACTCAATCCAATAACATCTACATCTTCTTGGATAGCAGTTTCCACAATCTGCTCAGGAGTCTGCCGCAATCCAGTATAAATTACTTCCATCCCGGCATCCCTTAAAGCTCTTGCTACAACCTTTGCCCCTCGGTCATGACCATCGAGCCCGGGTTTAGCTATTAACACTCTAATTTTTTTTCCTTCCATTTTTTCATTCCTCCACTTTTTAAAGCTTTACAGACTCTTTATATTCACCAAAGATACTTCTTAACACATCGCAAATCTCACCCAATGTAGCATAAGATTTTACACAATCTAAGATTAAAGGTATTAAATTTGCATCTGTTTTAGCAGCCTTTTCCAGTGATTTTAAATTCTCTTTTACTTTGTGGTTGTCTCTTTCCTCTTTTAACTTTTTAAGTTCCTCAACTTGCCGACGACCAACCTCCG
>NMQN01000809.1 GCA_003575245.1 Candidatus Atribacteria bacterium 1244-E10-H5-B2
AATGTTTTGAAATTAGTCGAAGACGACCTTATTCCTGATAAAATAAACCAATTAAGGATAGGAATAGGTATTCTGCTTGGCCAGGATGACGTAAGATTGCGCAACATAGCGGGCACTTATCAGGATACATTCATTTTAACCGCCGAAGTTATAGAAGTAAAAGAGAAGCCATCTTTGCCCCAAGGAGAGATTGGTCGAGATGCTTTTGGGGAGGTACCCGTTTTTCAGGATTTAGGAATAAGAAAAAGAGCTATTTTAGCAATAGGGAAACAGGACATTCATCTTAATAGCTTGGTCCCCATGAAAAAAGAAGTAAAAATAGTAGGAGCAAGTAGTGATCATTTAATTATTGATATTAATGATTTTAAAGAAGGGGTAAAAGTTGGTGACGAAGTAAAATTTAGATTAAATTATCCCGCTTTACTTTATGCCACCACTTCAAAATACATAAATAAATATTTCCACAGAAAGGAGAAAAAATAATGGCTATAGATATGAAAGGAAAAAATTTAGTATCCATTAATGATTTGAGCAGGGAAGAGGTTACTCAAATATTAGAAACTGCTGAGATTATAAAGTTAAGGCACTATTCTCATGAGGAACAACCTATTTTAAAGGGGAAAGTTTTAGGAATGATTTTTCAAAAACCTTCTTTAAGGACCAGGGTATCTTTTGAAACAGCAATGATTCAATTAGGTGGGCAAGCAATTTACTTAAGCCCCGATGATATAAAATTAGGGCAAAGAGAAGCAACTAAAGACATTTCTCGAGTATTGTCTCGTTATGTAAACGGGATTATGGCCCGAACTTTCAGTCATGAAATAATGTTAGAATTGGCCAAGTATTCATCAGTTCCAGTTATTAATGGATTATCTAACCTTTTACACCCCTGTCAAGTTTTGGGTGATCTATTAACTGTTAAAGAAAAGAAAGGCAGATTGTCTAATCTTAAATTAGCTTATGTTGGTGATGGTAATAATGTGGCACATTCCTTATTATTTGGAGCGGTTAAGGTAGGGATGGACATTGTTTTAGCTGTTCCCCCTGGTTACGAGCCGAAGGAAAAGATTGTAAATCTGGCTAAAGAGGATGCTAAAAAAATAGGCAGCAGAATAGAATTTATCCAAGATCCGAAAGAAGCTGTAGATGGAGCCGATGTTATCTATACCGATGTCTGGACCAGCATGGGATTTGAAAAAGAGAGTGAAATTAGAAAAGAGGTGTTTAAGTCTTATCAAATAAATCAAGATTTAGTAAACAAAGCAAAAGATGATGTAATAATATTACATTGCCTGCCCGCCCATCGTGGGGAAGAGATAACTGATGAAGTTATAGATGGCCTCCATTCTGTAGTAATTGACCAGGCAGAAAATAGATTACATGCTCAGAAAGGCGTCTTAGCTTTACTCTTATAAATATAATTAGATTAGTCGTTAGTGAATAGTATTTAGTAATAAAACGAAAAGCGAAAAACGCAAAACTTAAAGCCATAGCGCAAAATTCAAAATTTAAATATATTGATTTTAATCTTTCTTATCTTGCATACTATGCAGCAAAAATGAAAAGATAAAGAAGTAAAAACAGAATTTAAAATTTAATATTGAGAGAAAAAGTTTTGAGTTTTGAATTATAGTTTTACGTTTTTAGCTTTAAGCTTTTC
>NMQN01000870.1 GCA_003575245.1 Candidatus Atribacteria bacterium 1244-E10-H5-B2
ACCAGATGTGATGAGATTGCCCGGGGAATAGCCGGAGCTTTAAAAAACATACCTGAGAATATATCTGTTGTATGTCGCCTGCAAGGGACTAATCGAGAGGAAGGAATTAACATATTAAAAGATGTTAATTTAAATGCGGAAACAGATTTAGAAGAAACAGTAAAAAATATAGTATCAACAATGAATAGAGGGTAGAGAATATGAGCATTTTAGTTAATGAAAATACCAGATTAATCGTCCAGGGCATTACAGGCAGAGAAGGAAGTTATCATGCAACATTAATGAAAAAATACGGAACTAAAGTGGTAGCTGGAGTAACTCCGGGAAAAGGCGGACAAGAAATTGAAGAAGTGCCTGTTTTTAATAGCGTTGATGAAGCACTTAAAAATACAGATGCAAATGCCAGTATCTTATTTGTGCCTCCTAAATTTACCAAAGATGGAATTTTAGAAGCCATTGATAGCGGAATAAAATTAATAGTTACCGTAGCCGAGGGGGTGCCGGTTCATGATATGCTTTTTGCCCATTACTATGCGAGATTAAATAATTGTATCTTAATTGGACCGAATACACCGGGAATCATCTCTCCGGGCAAATCCAAGGTTGGATTTATGTCGGATAGCATATACAAAAAAGGCAATATAGGAATCATGTCAAGAAGTGCTACCTTGTCCTATGAGATAGTAAATAATCTTTCGAATAAAGAAATTGGGCAATCTACAGTCGTGGGGGTTGGCGGAGATTCTATCCCAGGTTCATCCTTTATCGATTTATTACCCTTATTCGAAGAAGACTCCCAAACCGATCTCATTATAATGGTGGGAGAAATCGGCGGTTCTGATGAAGAAATTGCCGCCAAATATATAAAAGAACATATGAAAAAACCAGTTGTGGCCTTTATCGCCGGTGAAGCCGCCCCCGAGGGAAAAGTAATGGGTCATGCCGGTGCTATTATTTCTCCGGGAGGAGAAGGGGGAGTTAAATATAAAAGAAAAGTATTGCAGGAAGCCGGTGTTCATATGCTTGAAAAGTTAAGTGAAATAGCTAAAGTAGTATCCGAAATATTTTAGAAAAGGAGATTTTAAACATGAAAGTATCACTCAATTACGGGTATGACTCGATGGTTATAGATATACCGGATGAAAATTATATGGGAACTTTAAATCCCAAAGATACCAGAGAAATAGAAGATCCAATAAATGAAGTTAGAAGAGCTCTGGCTAACCCTATTGGAAGCAAAAAATTAAAAGAATTAGTCTCATCTCAAGATAAAGTAGTAATCTTAGCGAGTGACATTACCCGACCCTCTCCTTCTTCTATCTTATTGCCACCCATTCTTAAAGAATTGAATGAAGCTGGCTTAAGCAATGACCAAATTACGATTGTCTTTGGCTTAGGGGTACATCGGAAACAGACCGAAGAAGAAAAAAAGAGACTTGTGGGAGAAGAGGTTTACAATCAGGTAAAATGCATAGACCATGATATAGATGATTGTGTGAAAATTGGAACGACCAAAAGTGGTAACCAGGTTTTTATTTTTAAAGAAATATTAAAAGCTGATTTTATCATTGCTACGGGAAATTTGGAGTTTCATTATTTTGCAGGTTTTAGTGGAGGTGCAAAGGCGATTGCCCCGGGGGTGTGTGGTAGGGAAACCA
>NMQN01000783.1 GCA_003575245.1 Candidatus Atribacteria bacterium 1244-E10-H5-B2
AAGATTTGACCCCTATTTATTTTTTTCTTAAAAAAAGAAGGATTTTTTAAAGTTTTGTAGAATATAGCTAAATAGATGACCCCACCCCCGACGGCTGTCTTAATACTATCAGCTATTGCATGAATCTTTATCTCATCTGGATCAGTTATTCCTCCTCCTGCACAACCAACCAATAAGAAAAGAACAAGTAACAATATTCCTAAATTCGCTCCCCGTTTAATTAACATAATAATTTTTCCTCCTTTATTTTTTGTAATAATACAATGATAATATAAATGTTCCTAAATTGCCAATATTATTTCTCTATACACCCCGCCCCGCACTTATTTACTTTTCAGGGTAACTTTTGAAATTTTTCGTAATTAACTGACCAGGAACCAAAACCTTTATCCGCTGTCCAGACTACATATTCTGACCATTTATCAGTACTCTCAATACCGCCAATTGTAGAAGTAATTTCATAATCTACAAAAAAAGTAGCAGTAGCCACCAGGCCCGAAACTAACACATTTACCGCATTGGTAACCGCAGAAATAGAAGTATCGGCATCAAAAATATCTTTAATCCGGCTATACTTCTCCACATAGTCATAAGTTTCCAGAGTATTTCCCCCTCCATCCTGTTCTTCAACAATTAATAAAGGAGAATATACCCCCATATACTTATCCAAATCCTTTTCTTGGTAGCCCTCTACCCAGGTATCAATTAAGTTTTCAATCAAATCCTCATCGGTTAGGTTCTGGCTTATGCATCCGGTTAGATTGAATAATAATAATGACAAAATAAGAATTACTATTAGTTTTTTCGTACTCATAAATTTGCCTCCTTGATTTTTTTATAGAAGACAGCCATCGGGGGTGGGGTCATCTATTTAGCTATATTCTACAAAACTTTAAAAAATCCTTCTTTTTTTAAGAAAAAAATAAATAGGGGTCAAATCTTTATTATTGACAAATTATATTTACTTATTAATGCTCCTACAATAAACAGATAATAAGTTCACTTTGATTATTTGTCAATAATAAAGATTTGACCCCTCTTACTTATTACTTACCCCTCTTACTTACTTTATTGACAAATTATCTTTGATTCTTTCAACTAAATTCTGCAAACTAGCATTACTAAGCAATTTCCCTCTTAACCTCTTTCTTCCCACACTAACAGTACTATAATCTAATCCCATGAGCTCCCCGATTTCACAGCCCTTCAATCCAGCATAACAATATAACATTTCCATTAATATTTGCCGGTTAGCACCTTTATGGCTTTTTACATAGTCAAGGTCTTTACCGATCTCTTTACATACTATTTCAATCACCCTATCTTTCGAGCAATAGCTGTTAATCTTTCTTAGGGAAGGAATCTCTTTTTCATTTTTCTTTAAATATTTCTCTTTGACTTTTTTTACAAAACTATCATTCCCCAAGATAGTATCCCCTACGATTTTTCCTTTTATTTCCAGTTTTTGAGAAAGATCACTTTGCAGAGTTTGCCAATATATATCACGCCCTTTTTGATTATCTCCCCCATATTCTGCAAGCACTGTTTTGTAATCCACAAAGGATTCTATATTATCTTCATTTAAATAACCTTTTAGGCTGCTCCATTTGAATTGTCTTAAATACTTCTCCTTTTCTGATGTGGAATTATCTTGGGG
>NMQN01000377.1 GCA_003575245.1 Candidatus Atribacteria bacterium 1244-E10-H5-B2
ATATCGGCATTTTCCATCGATATCTGCGGACGGTTCAAACCAGCCCAGAGCCCTTCCTCTTTAATCATCTCTTTAATCTTTCTCATCTTCCCTTCCTCAAATCTCCTTTTTTTTAGGAACAGAGGACCGTCCCCTGTCAGTTTTTCAAACTATTAACTGCTCTTTCTATTCTCTTTAAACCTTCCTCAAGAAAAGAACGGGGACAAGCAATATTAATTCTCATAAAACCCTTTCCTTCGGTGCCAAACCAATCTCCATCATCAAGAGCTACTTTGGCTTTTTTAATCATAAAATTACTTAAATCCTTGGCACTTAATCCCAATTGTCGGCAATCCAGCCAGACTAAATAAGTCCCTTCCGGTCTTATAACTTTTATTTTTGGAATTCTCTCTTTAAAATATTTCATCAAAAATTTCAGATTTTCATTTAGATAAGATAATAATTGTTCAAGCCATTCTTCTCCGTATCTATAAGCAGCTTCTAAGGCCACCAGTCCAAAAGTATTATTTCCGCCAAGGGATAAACTATCTAAAAGATTTTCATAAATTTTATAATATTTTTTATTAGGAATAATGATAGAAGAAGTCTTAAGTCCTGCTAAATTAAAAGTTTTACTCGGTGCAGTGCAGGTAATAGAATTGTGAGCAAATGCCGGTGAAATCGAAGCAAATGGGATATGTCTATACTCTTTAAATAAAATATCGGCATGGATTTCATCAGAAACAACGATAATATTGTGTTCTAAGCAAATTTCTCCCAATATAATAAGTTCTTCTTTCTGCCATACCCTCCCCACTGGATTATGCGGATTGCATAATATCAATAACTTTACTCTGGGGTCGTCAATCTTCCTTTCTAAATCATCGTAATCCATAAAATATTTTTTATTACTAAGTTTTAGGGGATTATTCACTCTATGGCAACCATTATTTTCTATTACTCGAAAAAAGGGATAATAGACCGGTGGTTGAACGATAACTTTATCACCGGGTTGGCAAAAAGCTCTGATTATCAAACTTAATGCCGGAACTACTCCGGGACTATAAGTTATCCAATCTTTTTTTATTTTCCAATTATGTCTTCTATCCATCCAGTCAATTATTGCCTTGTAATAAGAATCCGGCCTCGAGGTATAACCATAAATACCGTGTTCGGCGGCTTTTTTAATGGCTTCAATTACCGGTTGTGGTGACCTAAACTCCATATCGGCAATCCACATGGGAAGCACACCTTTGGGGAAATCACCAAAATTGGTCTTCAGTTCATCCCACTTTACAGAATGATAATTAGTACGGTCAATAATCTCATCAAAGTTATACTTCATCACATTTCTCCTCAAATAATATATTTTCTAAATATTCACGGCTGTTTGTGAATTTCATTTTCAATTGCCTTTTCAACTTTTCTTTTTGCTTCTTCCCATAATTCTCTTGCCCTCTGTTTTGTTTCATATGATTGCTTAATAAGTGATGATATTTCTTGTTGAACTTTTTTAGAAAGGACTGGGACTTGTAAATTTTTAATTTGTTCGGGTCTCCAGTGGATAATTGCCCCTCCACCATCTCTTTTTATCTGCAGCTTCCCGATAATTGAATTAATACAAAGAGCTAAATATTCTTTATTAATTTTGTTTTCATTAATCTT
>NMQN01000006.1 GCA_003575245.1 Candidatus Atribacteria bacterium 1244-E10-H5-B2
CTTTTAATATAACCATGATGGTCAGCACCCCAAATATCTATTACCTTATCAAACCCTCGCTGATGTTTATTTTGATGATAAACAATATCCGAAGCAAAATAAGTGGGGATATTGTTTTCCCGAATTACTACTCTGTCTTTTTCATCACCAAAGACAGTGGACTTTAACCAGAGTGCACCTTTTTCCTCATAAAGAAAACCCCTCTGCTGGAGTAATTCTATAACTTCTTGAAGTTTATTCTGCTCATAAAGTGATTTTTCACTAAACCAAACATCAAATTCTACTCCAAAATCTTTTAAGTCTTTTTCAATTCCTGATAGAATTTTTTTTAAACTAAATTCTTTAAAAAACTCTTGGGTTTCTTTATTGTCTCTTCCTTTATACTTATCTTGAAATTTACCTATTACTTCTTTGGCTATATCAACAATATATTCGCCTTTATAGCCATCATCGGGAAATTCTTTCTTTTCCCCCAAAAGATTATTGTATCTTACTTGAACTGATTCACCTAATATGTCTATCTGTTTTCCTTGATCATTAATGTAATATTCTTTTTCTACTTCGTACCCTGCTGCTTTTAATATACTGCTTAATGCATCTCCTACTGCTGCACATTTTCCATGGCCCACATGCAGGGGGCCGGTAGGATTAACGCTGACAAATTCTACTTGAACCCTCTTACTTTTAGCTAAATTTACTTTACCATAATTCTCTCCCTGTTCTCTAATCTCATCCAGAACCTTATATAGCCAATTTTCACTCAACCAAAAATTTATAAAACCTGGTCCGGCAATTTTGACTTTATCTACAATTGTACCCTGGATATCTAAATTATTTATAATAAAATTAGCAATATCTAAGGGTTTTGACTTTAATTCTCGGGATAATTGCATAGCGATATTAGTGGATAAGTCTCCATGGGATTTGTTTTTTGGGGTTAGTAATATTATCTTGGGGATGTCCTTAATCTGGAAATTACCCTGTTTGATGTTTTTTTCGATAGAACCTAACAAGATGTCTTTAATTTGATCAGCTAAATCAATTTTCATTTAAAAATCCCTTAATTAATTATTTTAGACAAAATGATTATAAAAATGGTACGCCCGAGAAGAGTCGAACTTCCAACCAAGGGCTTAGGAAGCCCCTGCTCTATCCATTGAGCTACGGGCGCATAAGAAGCCTATTTCATGCGCGGATCTAAAGCATCACGTAATCCATCACCCAAAAAATTAAAAGCCATCATGGTGATAGCCAAGGCTAATCCGGGGTATATAGCCAAATGAGGATAAGAACGCATTGCTTGATATCCCTCTGATATCAACATTCCCCAACTCGGGGTAGGAGGGTTAACTCCTAAACCGATAAAACTTAAAAATGCTTCAAAGGTAATGTATCTAGGTATTGCTAAGGTTACCCTTACAATACAGGGACCTATTAAGTTGGGCAACATATGTTTTAACATTATCTGTAAATTACTGTTTCCTGTTGCTCGAGCTGCTTCTACAAATTCCTTTTCCCGTAAGGAGAGAGCCATTCCCCGGGCAATACGTGCCATGTTCAGCCAAGCAGTTATCCCTATACCAATAAAAATAAAAAATAATCCTCCAAAAGCCCTATCAATAGCGCTCAATGTTGCAGCAAAAG
>NMQN01000309.1 GCA_003575245.1 Candidatus Atribacteria bacterium 1244-E10-H5-B2
AAAAATCCCTTATACTTCTCTCGGTGCTGTACCTCTTTTTGTTAGGGATTATGAGCCGATAAGTCGTAGGCTCGGGGTGATGATATCTTTTGACGATCAGAGGGAATTTTTACAAAATAAAGAGGCTATGTTAGACGTTGTTTTTGGTGTCATTAAAAAGGCTTTTCAGGGGATAATTAGTCGAAAAGTAAGGAAAAGAACTCCCTTAGAGAGGATAAAAGAAGTTGAGCAGATAGAAAGAAAAGTAATTGAGCCGATAAAACCGACAGAAGTATTTAGACCGTCGCTTGATTTGAGCGTAGACGGTAACGGATATATAGACGTGCGTTTCAAAATTTTAAAGAGTCAAAAGGAACTTCTAAACAGAATTTTACAGGAGACTATTCTAAAATAATGAAGGAGAAAAAAGTTATTGAATAAAAAGGATAAACTACGTCTTAAACTTTACGAAAGAGACGGAAAGAAATGTCATTATTGCGAGATAAAAGAAGGAGACTTTATTCCGATATGGGGAAAATTTTATAAAAAGAAGGGGGGAAAAGGCGGTAGAGGCAAAATATTAGAGTTAGACCGTAAAGATAATGAAAAAGGTTATAATGAGAAAAATTGCGTCTTATCCTGTGCTATTTGTAACAATGCTAAAAGCGATAAATTCACTTATGAGGAGTTTAAAAGAGTAGGCAAGGTAATTAAAAAAATATGGTTTTTGAGGAAGGGGGGGATTAAAAAATGTTAGTAGTGGGTATTTATAAAGATAACGCAAAAAACTTTGCGAACAGAACAATCGTTGGCGACTGGAAAGAGTTTACCCGGAGATTAAGATCTTATTACTCGAATATTTTTGAAGTTAAAAAGAAAATACTTAACAGAGAAATTATCGATTTGCCGTATATAACTTTACAGATTGACAGGAGAATCAAAAGAGAAAAGGTTGAAGTTGAAAGAAGGGGAAAATGATTAAAAAATGTATAGTTAGAATTTACCAGGCTATTGTTGGTTATTTCCTAAATAACTCAGGTGGTAAATTAAAATGGAGAGAAAGAAAGGAGATTAAAAAATGAAGAAATATCGTTGTTGTAAATGTGGAGCTGTCTTTACAGGTTGGGCAGTTGGTAAAATTTGTCAAAAATGCGGTGGTAAATTAGAGCTCGTAATAGAGAAAGAATAAAAGAATTAAAATCGGTAACCTGGGCTAATTAGGAGAGATCATATTTTTGAGTTAGGGGTTATTGTGAATACATTTTTCCTCTACTTCAATTAAAAGATCTCATAGACTACCAACCCCCCCGGTTGCCGATCCCCTGCTCTCTGGTTTTTTGGAGAATTTTGTCCGGAGGGCAGGGGGAATTAAAAAAAGGAGGATTTTAGAAATGAAAAATAAGTATTTTTTGGTAGTTTTATTTTTAGTATTAGCTATACTTTTATCGGGTTGTAGTGTTGGGATAGTAACTCCCTCTACCGACGAGGCAAAGGTAAAAGGAGTTGTTAACGAATATTTTTTAGCTGTAAATGATCGAAATTGGAGCAAAGCGAAAAATTATTGTGTCTATGGCTCGGACCGGTATTATGCTACTTGTGTCTTGGAAGATTATGTTAACTCTTTATATCAGTATGGCGTTGTAACCCTTACTTGTATTGCAAGCATTTCTAATGTCTCGATTGGGGGTAATTATGCTCAAGTATATTTTAACCTTACCCTCTCGGTGAGCGTCGGCTCTTATTATGATATTGCGAGTGCTCCGGGTGTTTACTATCTACAGAAAATTGGCAATAGATGGAAAATATATGGTCCTGGCGTAACTTATAAAGGGATATTTTAAAAATAGTTAAGGGGGATCAAATTTTGGGGAAATTAGTAAGTTTTTTGTACAAGTTGGCTCGGGTTGCGAACGACGCTGAAAAAGTCAAATCAGGGAATATGAAAAAGATTGCTAGGAGAGTTAAAAATAAAATTATCGGTAGAAAGATAATTCGTAAAATTTGGTAAGTTAAATAATTTCTAAAAATTAAATAATTAAGAGCTACTAGATAGCCGGATCTAATAAAGGTCAAAAGCCTTTATATCCGGCTATTTTTTTTTAAAATAAATGAGAGGAATATAAAATTATGAATCTTTTATATCGGTGGATCGGGGAGCATAAGGGTTGGAAAGCTACGACCTTAGAAAAAGAAAAAGAATATATTAAGGTTTTTTATCCGGATTTAGAAGAAGTCAAAAAACGATTGACAGATAGAGAAACTATCGCTTGCTCAAAAAAATTATATAGATTATTCGATGGTGTCGTATGAAAAAAAAGAGAGAGAGTAAAAGACAGAAAAAAACAAAAAATGGGAGAGTGCCGAGTAGAGAAAAAAAGGCTCTGAAAATCTATTCTCCCGGTGGGGAACTACTTTTTACCGGTCGAGATGGCTTTTCGGTGAATTATCAGGAGTTGTTGAGACGAGAAAAACGAAAATCGAAAATAAGCTATCCTAGGGGGTCTTATAAGTGATTCTCTGATTTTGCATAGAATTGTAAGCGTATCTCTGAAAAAAACGTCATATAAAGCTAAATTTTCGGTCTTTTAAAGGAGAGAAGGGATTTTACAAATAATAAGGGAAGAGGTGATTAAATTGGCAAAACCACGAGGTTGGAGAACAGCAGATTCTTATAAATCGGAAACCCCGAGCAAAAGATTGAATCAGCTCCTAAATCTTCGACAGACAAAAGGCGGTTGGAAACCGATAATAGCAGAAAGAAAAAAGTTGCAGGAAATGAATATTATAGAGTTTGCAGAAGGAAAGGACTATCTTAATATCAGTTTTGCAAAGAGACCGGCTCAGAAAGTGGTCTTAAAGGCTTTATATGGTCTACCACTTGAAGAAAGAGAACTTGAAATATTTTCGATCCTGACTAAAGGTAAGGGTAAATACAGACCGGGAACTGAGTTATTAGAATTAATTGCTTGTTTAGGTGCAAGGTCGGGAAAATCTTTTCTCGTCTCTATAATAGCTCTTTATGAGGGAACGAGGAATCGTTGGAAAAAATTTGTCGCTAAGGGAGAGAATCCTTATATCGTAATTATAGCGACCCGGCAAAAACAAGCCGAAGCTATAATACAAACTAATTGCTCTCGTATGTTATCTAATTCTCCGATATTAAAGAAGATGATAAAAGATACTTTTCAGACTGAATTAACGCTTATAAACGGAGTTAAAATATTAAGTCTCCCCTGCAATAGTACAGCCGGAAGGGGATTGCCGATTGCTGTCTTTATTTTAGATGAGATCGCTTTTTATCGGATCGAAGGCGTAAAAGCTGACGAGGTTATTTTTAATTCATTAAGACCCCGACAGGCTCAATTTCCCACGTGCAAAATGCTGATGATTAGTACAGCCGGAAGTAAGCAGGGTTTATTTTTTTCGACTTTCGATCAGGGCTTTAGGATTCAGGACAGATTAACCATACAGGGAACGACAGAATTTTGTAATCCGGTAATACCGAGAGAATTTTTAGACAAAGAAAAAAGCCGGGATATCGATAATTTTAACCGGGAATTTCAAGCTGAATTTAGTGAGAAGATAGAATCATTTTTCCCTTATGAACTGATAGAAAGACCCTTTACACTTGCAGGGGATATAAAATATAAGAGTGGCAATATTTATTATATGGGATTCGATCAATCAGGGCTATCCGGGAAGGATCGTTTTAGTATGACTATCGGACACGCTGAGAAGGAAACCGTTATAATTGACGTGGTTAGAAGTTGGACTACAAAGGATTTAGAATCGATTATAAATGATATCGAAAAACTGAAAAGGGAATATAATATTACTAAGGCTTTAGTCGATAAATACGCTCTCGGGTATGTGAGAAATTCTTTTAAGAAAATTGATTTAGAGATAGAGACGAGGGCAGGGTTGCCGGAAGTTTACGTTATTATGAAGAGTTTAATAATGAAAGATAAATTAAATTTGCCGGACAGAGCGGATTTAAAAGCAGGCATGAGAAATACTTTAGCAATATATTCTAAATCTAATGCCTTATCAATTTATCACGAGCGAGGTAGTGAAGGACACGCTGACGAATTAGATTCTTGTTGTACCTGTATATCGGCTATCATGCAGAAATTAGGGGGGTCAGGAGTAAGATGTCGTTGGATTAGTAACGACGAAGAAGAAGAAGAGGAAAACGGAAAATGGCAATCTGTCGAGGGCTTTGGTGGCTCTGAGGGGAATTTTCTCCCGGAAAAATATCATCAAATATAAAATAAATTTGCAAAGAAAATGGAATTATGATATATTGAGACAAAAGGAAAAAGGGAGTTTGATTCTCATGGTTATAAAAATATCAGAAAAACCGACTAAGATAGTCGGGGGGATCGAGTACTACGATACTTTTTCAGTAGCGAGAATTTTGTCTATTGATCCTTATACTATCAGAGAATATTTTAAAAAGAATTATTTTGAGGGGATAAAAATTGCTCGGAACTGGTACATAACGAAACAAAATTTACAATATTTTATTATAAATGGCAAATTAAAGACTCGGAATAATATGAACTATGCCGACTATAAAGCAGTCGAAGAGAGCTTTTTGGCAAAAATAAAAGCTAATTTAAAAGAAGTTAAAAATCAGATAGAGGAGTATAAAAAAGTAAGGACAGCTTATCAGACCGCAAATTTAGTCAGAAGATACGAAGAGCTAAAGCAAGCTTTAGAAGAGTACCAAAAAAATAAGATGACTCAAAAAGACTATGATACTATTATATAATTATGGTGAGGGAGCAATCATTTCATATACGGTCAGGGTCGCTCCCGGAACTCGAAGGGTCTTCTTAAATCTTCTCCTTTTGGGTTTTTTCTTTTGGCTCTGACGCTCATTTCCTTTTGCGAGGCTTTTTAAATTATTAGAGGTAATTGCAATTACCTTAGAGATAAATAAAAAGTCTTAATGGAACGGTGGAGCGATAGGTTTCACGTTTGCTTATCGCTCCACTCAAAATATTCTAAATGATCTTTTAAAATTAAATATGCTTATAAGCAATTAGGCAGAAATATCAGAAAAATATTCACTTATTTTTTGGAGATATTGAGCTGGAGATTGACCAGGCAATTATCAAAAAAAAGTAGGTGAATCAATAATGTTAGTAACAGAATTAAAATCACTAATTGCCGATCAGGTTGAAAAGGGCTTTAGAGATAATCTCAATCTCGGCAAGGCTTTCAAAGAGAGCGATATTTATAAACAATGGGCTGAGATGTCTAAAATCAAGCCTAATAAACTGCTTAGCGGTGAAGACACTAAGCAATTTAATACCGGGAGTGGTAAGTCTTATAAAGCTCTCTACGGAATCTCTAAAGATACTGAGTTAAGCAACGGTGGATTTGACTCTCTAAATGATTTTCTAATGGCGGTAAATAATAGAGGAGTAGCTCCTGATAGACGTTTAAGCAAGGATCTTGAGGAAGGTGTCGGGAGTGCCGGCGGTTTTCTTTTGCCTGAATTATTTGAAGAATCTTTAATGAATCTTAATCTCAGCGAAGAGATAATTCGACCGAGATGTAAGGTCTACGGGATTCCTCGAGCAAAGGGAAACTCAATCTCGATTCCGGCGTATGCTGATACTACTCACGCAACGGGTATCGCTGGCGTACGAGCTTACTGGACAGCGGAAAAAGGAGCGTTGACTGAATCGACTCCGACGCTGAGAAAAATTTTCATGTCCGCAGAAAAATTAACGTGTCTATGCGATAGTTCCAACGAATTAATTGAGGATTCAGCGATTCCGATTAGCGAGATGATTGGCTATCTGTTTAAAGCAGTAATTGGCTATAAATTTGACGAGGTCTCAATTGGTGGTACTGGTGCAGGTCAACCTTTAGGGTTTAGAAATTCTCCGGCGGTTATTACCGTTGCGAAGGAAGATAGTCAAGACGCTGATACTATTATCTATGAAAATTTAGTCAATATGTTTTCTCGTTTACCAGTAAATAGTTATCTAAAAAAGAATACTATTTGGATTAGCTCAGTTTCGAATATCCCTCAATTAATGCAAATTGGAATAAAGTTAGGTACTGCCGGAGTTCATATCCCGGTCTTTAAAGAAGAGACTGGAAAATACTATATGCTCGGCAAAGAGTGCTTATTTTCGGAGCATGCAAGTTTGCTCGGAGAGGAAGGTAATTTGATGTTAGTTGATCTCTCTCAGTATGCTCTCGCAATAAAAGCAGGGATAAGGATTGAGTCAAGTATACATGATAAGTTTACTACGGATATGTCGACTTTCCGGGCAGTAATTCGTTTTGACGGAACTCCGTTAATTAACTCAGCTTTGACTTTGGCCGACGGATCGACGACAGTTTCTCCGTATATTCAATTAGGTATTGTATAACAAAAAAATAAAAAACCCCCGAACATGTGTTTAAAATGACCGAAGGCTTTTTATATAACTTATGGGGGGAATTAACTCCCACTCGTTTTTATTATTATATATAAATTCAATAAAAAAGTCAAATAGAGAAAGGAGAAGGTTGTCTTGAATAAAAAGCAGATTAAAAAAATTATTATAAATCATTTAGATTCATTTTGCGATTGGAGCAAGGGAGATATAAGATATTGGGAT
>NMQN01000683.1 GCA_003575245.1 Candidatus Atribacteria bacterium 1244-E10-H5-B2
GATTCACTTGTACTCGTTTCAGACAGAGAAATCAAATCTGCAATATATATTTTGGCCAAAGAAGCCAAGATTATTGCAGAAGGAGCAGGAGCTGCATCAGTTGCTGCTTTATTATTTAAAAAAATCGATACTAAAAATATATCCAGGATTGTATGTATGATTAGCGGTGGAAATATTGATGTAGATATGTTGAAAGATATATTAAATGAGTTTAGTAGTTAGATTGATTGAAGCATTCACCTGAAAATAAAGTATTAATAATAAATAATAATAATAATAGATAGTGACACATCCCATTTTCTTTTGAATTCGACAGGGAATGGTGTAGATTCTTTTGCCATAGAAAATTCAATATTGGTAAAGATGGTTTGCCTGTAGAAATTTCTTTGTAGGTTCAGTTGGCTCTTAGCTTCGCATAGATAAATAATAAAAAATAGAACGAGGTAATAAAAAAATGGTAGATTATTCAGATGTTTTAGCGGCTTATTCCAGGGTGACAAAATATAAAAATCCTACTTTATTGCAATATTCCGGAACATTGAGTCGAATGACCGAGAATCAGATCTATTTAAAACCTGAAAACCTTCAAGTAACCGGCTCTTTTAAGCTTGGTGGGGCTATAAATGTCATCTTTAATTTAACGAATGAACAGAAGAAAAAGGGAGTAGTGACCTGTTCTGCAGGTAATTGGGCACAGGCAGTTGCTTACGCTTCCCGGATTTTTAAGGTCAGAGCAGTCATTGTTATGGCGGAAAATGCTTCCCAAACAAAGATAAATGCTACCAGGGGATATGGAGCGGAAGTTCTGATATATGGAAGAAGTTCCAATGATGTCATCAACAAATCGATGAAAATAGCCCAAGCTGAAGACCTTACTTTGCTCAGTCCTTTTGAGGATGATTATTTAATTGCCGGGCATGGCACGATAGGTTTAGAGGTGATGAAAGAGAAGCCGGATACGGAAGTTATTTTTTGTCCCATTGGTGGAGGTGCACTTATTTCAGGTATTACCCTGGCAATTAAGGCAAAAAATTCCAAGGTGAAAATAGTAGGGGTAGAGCCGGAAAATGCCAATGCCATGTGGCTTTCTATTAAACAAAATAGTATAGCGGAAAAAGAGAAGGTGAATACCATTGCTGACGGCCTGGCGTTAAAAAAACCGGGTATCAAACCATTTAGTATAGTGCGTAAATATGTAGATGATGTTGTTTTAGTGACGGAAGATGAGATAAAAAAGGCGCTTGTTTTTCTCTTGGAGCGGGCAAAACTATTGGTTGAACCATCGGGAGCAGTTAGTGTTGCTGCAGCCATTTCTAATCCATTAAACATGAAAGATAAAGAGGTGGTTGCTATTTTAAGTGGGGGAAATATTGACCTTGATAACCTTAACCAAATTCTAAAAGAAGAAATATCATCAATCAAAGAATAAAATCATAGCTGTTTATAAAAATAATAAGATTAATTTATAAAGGAGGAGGCAATGAAAAAAATAATATATAGTGATGAAGCCCCCAAACCTTTAGGGGTGTATTCTCAAGGTACGGTTGGCGGAGGGCTTATTTTTGTATCCGGACAACTTCCCGTTGATCCAAAAACAAGTAAATTTATAGAGCAGGATATCAAAAAACAAACCAGGCAGGTGT
>NMQN01000292.1 GCA_003575245.1 Candidatus Atribacteria bacterium 1244-E10-H5-B2
TTGCTTTTCTCTATCTCCACAAATAACCTATCCTAATTTTTCAAGGTCAAACTACTTTGATCTTGCTTTCTTTACTTCTCCACTAATACCAGTTTAATCTCTAGAATACCCCTAAAAACGAACGTAAAGTATCCTTATTAGCGAATATTTTTATTCTATAGGCAATCATAGGCAATTATACCTTAATCTGCTTTTTTAGATAAAAAGAATATTAGTGGTCCTTAAGGAAAAGATAAATTCGGTCACTCAACATCAGCATCCGAATAAGGTTGGACTCAGGACAAAACTGCTTCTTTGACCTTCGGCAACGATGGCCGAAGGTTGGCCACAAGATAAAACTGCCTCAGACCTTAATATCCCACAGCAAACAATTAGCAGGGCTATTCAGATTGCCATTGCTATTGAGGAAAAACCAGAACTGGCTAAAGAGAAAAAAGGCAATTAAAATAGTCGTTAGTGACATAAGAATGGCTAAATATGAAGATGAAACGAGCTCAAGTCCGAGAATACAGGATTTGATGATAAGAGCATGAGGGTTTATACCGATAAGATCAGATCAGGAGTATTGCTCAAAACGTTGTGCCAAAAGGGTATGGGCACGAAAAAATATTTTAAAACAATAAAGACTTGACATCTGTCTAAATATATTTATAATATGTATATAAAAGGAACGAGCCCGCTATCATCATTAGACCGAGATAAGCGGACCCGAAACAGAGCCGAAGTCATTTGCTGTTCCTCGAGTTCCTAACTTATTATAGCACATAAAAGGAAAAAAACAATAGAGGGCTTGGCTCCTGTTAGAAGTCAGGCCTTCTTTATTAGGAGGCAAAGAGGAAAAATGATAATTAACCCGATTAAGAAAAGAAGAGAAGAGAAAGGACTCACGCAAGCAAACCTATCTCTCCTGTTAGATATAACACAAATCTATGTTTCACAGTTTGAGACAGGAGGACTTATTCCTTCTAAGAAACAGATCAAGAATATTGCTAGGATTCTGGGTCTTGATGAGGAGACATTTAATAAAGAGCTTTCCCAGTTCTATCAGGATAAAAAGAAAGAGCTAAAGAAGCAAATAAAGGAGAGATAAGATGCACCCGAAATATAAATGTTTTGGTTGTGGAGAAATTTTCAGAAGTGGAGAGATACTGGCAATATGCCCGATTTGTCGGGGTAAAGGAGTTAAAATAAAGAACGGAGTAGACATCGGGGAAGTAGTGGAGAAGTTAAAGAGCGTTGATTCTAAGAAGATTGCCGGAGAGTCAAAAATAAAGTGATAAATAGAAAGATTATCAGAAAGAAAAGTCAAAGTATTCTTAATATCTCTAAAATAGAGAAAAGTAAATTCCGAATACTTAAATATTAAATAATAGGAGGTGATTAAATTCAAATAGTCTACCTAGATATATAAAGTGAAAATTTATAAATAAAAGGGGGGATGATAATGAGTAAAAAATAGTGAAAAGTAAAGAAAAATTATGATAAGGAGGTAAAAATGTCAAATAATTTAACGAAAACAATTTATGATGAAATGCGTGGCGAATTTGTGGGAACTTTTATTTTGGTATTTTTTGGTGTTGGCTCCGTAGGAGTAGCAGTGGCAACAGGCGGTTATGACCTATGGGGACTCTCAGTGATGTGG
>NMQN01000219.1 GCA_003575245.1 Candidatus Atribacteria bacterium 1244-E10-H5-B2
TTCCTTGGTTGTCTCTATCAGATTTTTTTCTTTCTTGATTAATTTTCTGTCTTCTTCAATCTTTTCAATCAAACTATCTGCTTTAATTTTTTCCTGAGGTAGAAAACTTTGCGCCTGAGAAACAACTTCCAGAGCTAAACCTAATTTTTGGGCAATTATAAAAGCGCAACTCTTGCCAGGTAATCCGATGGAAATCTCAAATGTCGGCTTTAAGGTTTCTTCATCAAATTCAACGCGAGCATTACATACTCCTTTGGTTAAATATGCATAGGTCTTTAAAGAATCATGATGAGTGGTCGCTACTACCCTGGATTTCTCTTTACTTAAAAAATCTAAAACTGCCATACCTAAAGCTGCTCCCTCTGTAGGGTCTGTACCTGCACCTAATTCATCAAGTAATACAAGAGATTCAGAATCAGCCTCCCTTAAAATTTGAACTATATACTTCATATGAGAAGAAAAGGTGCTCAAATTTTGTTCTATGCTCTGTTCGTCTCCTATGTCACAAAATATCTTTTTGAAAACAGAAATCTCGCTCCCCTCCGCAGTGGGAATGTGTAATCCGCATTGAGCCATAAGAGTAAGTATACCCACAGTTTTCAAGGTAACTGTCTTGCCTCCTGTATTGGGACCAGTAATTACCAAAAGATTAAAAGCTCTTCCCAAATTTATATTAATGGGAACGACAGGACCTTGTAACAAGGGATGTCTTGCCTGGATAAGATTAATAAAACCATTTTGGTTTAATTTTGGTTCTACTGCTTTCATTTTATCAGCTAATACTGCTCGGGCATAAATTAAAGCAGATAGTTTGATTGAAAAGATTGAAGAAGACAGAAAATTAATCAAGAAAGAAAAAAATCTGATAGAGACAACCAAGGAAGAGAGTATCGAAATTAGAGATAAATTAGAAAAAGAATTGAATAAAATTGAGGAGAATAAAAAAGAAATAATTCTAAAAACTTACCGAGAAGCAGAAAAGATATTAAAGGAAACTCAGAACAGAGCTGAAAAGATTATAGAGAGATTGAACAAGATAAGGGTTTTAAGCAAAGAATCCAAAGGTCCTTTGTTAGAACAAATGCAAGCAATTAGCAAGGAAATAAAAGATGAGATAGTAAAGATAAGGCCGGAGAAAGAGTTAATTAAAAATCAAGATATCGAGATAGGACATTATGTATTAGTTAAAAGTTTAAATAAGAAAGGGATAATACTTTCTATTTCTACCAAAAGCGAAAAATGCAAGGTTCAAATTGATAATATGAAAATGCTGGTCTCAATTTCCGACATAGAAAAAGTAGATAAACCCGATAAAGTACCAGAAAAATATAACTATATCGGAAATGGTTTTAACAGAGATTTGAGCGGAAGGGATAGTTTTTCTTTATCTAAAATAAAAACTTTTAGAAATGAGATTTCTATTCGCCAATTGACTACTGAAGAAGCACTGCCTGTGTTAGAAAAATATTTAGATGACGCTTATCTGTTGGGAGTTTCACCGGTTTATATAATTCATGGAAAAGGTAAAGGTATTTTAAGAGACGAGGTAAGTTTTTAGAATTATTTCTTTTTTATTCTCCTCAATTTTATTCAATTCTTTTTCTAATTTATCTCTAATTTCGATACTCTCTTCCTTGGT
>NMQN01000625.1 GCA_003575245.1 Candidatus Atribacteria bacterium 1244-E10-H5-B2
TTTTTAATAGATTTTTTTATAGAAGATAATAAATCTTCTACATTAACACCCTCTTGATCTGCCAATTCGAGTATTTTTTTAGCTTGAGATCCAGTAAGATTAGATAGTTTATATTCTTCCATTTCCTTCTCACCTTCCTTTGTAATTATTGTTTTATAACCATTTATCCGGGATAATTCCACTTTTTTAATTCCCGGATTTGCAAAGCCATCAAAATCATAAATAATCTCTATTTTTTCAGGCATAATTGATCCCCCTTCATTCCCTGGATTTTCTCCTTTTCAGAGTATAATTCTTATACTTCTTAGGATTCTTCTTGCGCCACTTCTTATCATAATCAGGATGATCTTTTTTAAACTTTTTAGCGTATTCTATTTGACTTCGCCTGAGTTCCAAATAACTATCAGGATCATCAATTACCAATGTTTTTATATGATTCCGCCTCGATTCCTGGATTCCCATATTGACTAATTTCACCTTCATTTTAGAACTGATATTCATTTCAGATATTTTTTTCAAAATTCAATCACCTTTCTTTACTTATTGCTCAAGTCCTGATAATATATAAAAAGCCCGGTTATCTAATTACCTGGTCGCCTAGTTGGTGGTAACAGCAAGGCATATTTTTTTTAAAGAAGGGATCTTGATTTTCCTGGTCGGATCCCTTCTTATTTTCAACAAAAAAAACGTCATTAAAAGCTATTTATTTAACTTCTAACAACGTCATAAACGCCATAATAGCAAGTTCCGATATTCAGTTTTCTACCACCGATATTTATTCTATCAAAAAAAAATATATTTTTCAAGTTTTTATTTTCCTCTCCTGATCACCAAATTTTTTACCAGATTCTCCTGATCAGCTTTTTCCCTAAAATCTTATTTTTCCCACGTCTTAAAATTTTACCTGGATCTCCACTCGTAATAACCCGGACATCATTAGCTTGCCTGGCCAGCTTATAGAGGAATGAAACGATTTTATTTAATTTCATTTTTTTGATCTCCAGGATTCTCTATTGTTTTTTCTTTAATATTTTTATGCTTATCTTTTTTCTTTAACAATCCAAATTCCCATAGAGCATAATAGCCCATTACCAACGCCCATAAGAATATTAAAATAGGGATCCTCATATCTCTTATAACACTCATTCCGAACGAAAACAGAAAAAAGACAAATATAAATCTTATAACTTTTACCGATATTCTCATTTAATTAAAACCCCCTTATTTCTTTTTAAATGGATATTTCAAATAACGCTTATACACTTTAACTAACACAAATAACACGCCTGCTATCATTAAAATTCTTATCAAATAAAAGCCAAAGAGAAATAATATTGTTTCTGTGGAATCCATAATTTACCCCCTTATTTTTTTCCAATATATCGATCAAAATTTTTCGTTGAAACAAAATATCTCCTACCGAGTTTAATTGCTCCAGGTATTCTCCCAGTTCTTAAATATTTTCTTATGGTGCGTTTTTTTAGGCCTAAAATTGCCTCCAGATCCTCCACCTTGTAAAATTTAATATCTTTTATTTGCTTCCCTGGGTAAATTCTTTTAACTTTAGTTTCCATATTTAAAACCCCTCTATAAGAAATTTATTTGCATTTATTATACATCTATATCAATTATACACCTACCATTTAGATTGTCAAATAAATTTATTTTTATCAGTCAGTAATTCGATATTCCGGATCTTCTTCTAACGAATCAAGAGAGAAAGCCGGACCGCCGGGATATTTTAATAGCCTCTTTTGCTATTCTGAAATATTGCTTTTCTACGCTTTTCCTTTTCTCCGGAGTTCTCTTTTTCTTGAATGATTTTCTCGATAGATTTTAAAGCTATTAAATATTTAGATCTTTCGCTTTCGGTTAAACTTTCTTCTCTTTTCAATTCCCATATATAAAAAGCCTGGGTTTGTTTTAAAGTCTTTAGTTTTATATTATTGATTCTTTTCATTCAACAATTATCACCTCTAATTTCTAAATTCCCCTGCTCCCCGAAAAAGCACCGATCTAAAACGGAGAGCAGGGGATTAGCAGTCCGGAGAACGCATAGAAAACCGGACCGCCAAAATTTAAGCAGTCAATTTTATTCTCCTGGCGTTCGAACTCCAATTAAAATTTTCACTTGATAACTGCTTTCTAACTTTTACGATATCCGGATATTGCTCTTTTACAATGTTACCAGCTAATGAATCGGCAAAAACAGAGGTCAAAATAAACCCCTTTTCTTCCAAGCTCTCTACTAATATTTCCACTTCCCCAGGCTCCAACATCGTGCATAGGATCTCTAATTTAAACATCCCCTCATCATTACTTAATTCTGTAAATTGTCTCATTTCTTAAATTCCTCCTTAAATTTATACTTAGCAATTTCATTTACAGGCTCTAATTTGCCACCACAATTCTGACAGATCCCTTTTAAAGCCCAACCGAAGAAAACAGCACCGCAATCTTGACATCTGTATTCTGGCATTTCTTTAATCTCCTTTCTTATTCATTTTTAGATCCTTTAATTTATTTAAAACTCTAGCTTCATCATCGAATAACTTCCTCTTCCTATAAATTATAGCTAACCTTGTATACGGATGTTTACCGTCAAACTCTTCTTTAATATTTTTTTCGTATAATGCAATAGCTTCGTCTGTCTTGCCCGCTTTCTCTAACTCTTTTCCTTCTAAATTGCGACTAACAAAGGTATTTTCTATCTCCTCTAACTCCTCTCTGCGTTCCTCGATTAAGTCCATATCAGTATTTGAGCTTAAGAGTAATTTTTCATATTCGGCATCAAGCCTTTTATATTTTTGTCCTTCTGTTTCCTTTTCCATTAGTTTAAATCTCCTTTCTTATTTAATAACTTGCTCAGAATAGCCCAAAAAACGTCTCCTGATAGCTTAGATAGTATTTATTTTACCTTCAACGTATAATATCTACCCCCTTTCATTTACTAAGAATTTTGGAAAATGGACTAAAGTTATAAGAAATAAGGCTTTTTCGTTGATATCGCCAGTTATCAGGCCTTCAAATTTCGCTTTTAAGAGGGGTCAAGAAAACTTCGCTTGTCTTTATACCTTATATTTGGCCTTTTCGGCTAAATACTTACGCCTTTTCTTTCTCAATCGCTTCAATCGCCTCTTTTTATTTAACCGGTTAAATTTTTTTAATCGGATCCCCTCTTTATTATTTTCCCTACACCAGGCCGGAGCAACCTCTAACTCCTCATTTACCATAATTCACCACCTTTTTATATAAATCTCCTGTAACCCCTATATCTAAAGGGTTTTATCAATTATTGAGTATTATTTATTTAATGTCAAAATCTTAACAAATCCCCTTTTTACCTGTTTTTAATCTCTTTTTGGCTTTTCCAATCTCCTGTAACCGTTGATATATAACGATTACAGATTTACAACGTCCTATAATTTATATTATGTAAAGCAATTCTCTTTTCCTCTATTCCCGGGGTCCTTAACCCGGGTATGATCCTATTCGATATGCTTACAAAATCCTGCTAAAATGTTATATAAGATAAATAAAAAAGCAAGTATTCTATCAAAATAAATTCAACCATCCTGTAACCTTTATTTTATATAGGTTTTCTAATTTAACAGATTGGCCTACGTGTTAAATACAAATCCTTCTGACCTATCCCAATAAATTAACCCGGAGGCAATTGCTCGGAGAAACGAAAGGAATCTTATCCCCCCTCTATTTGATAAAAATGACCCCAAAATTACACTAAGAGCTATACCACTCGGAGATCATTTTATCACTCGGAGAGCACTCGGAGAGCCTTCTGTAACCCTTATAAACAAAGGCTCCATTTTTTCGCTTTTTTCGGGTTTTTCGCTTTTTTCGGTTTTTTTCATTTTTTATATTTAATCTATTTAACCAGAATCCGATATAAGTTAAAACAAAAATCTGATACCCCCCTTTTTCCTGTCCTTTTAGCCTATTTTTTAGCTTGTGGCCACTCGGAGAATTTGAATCTATATATAGCCTCACTCTGTTTTTACTCTATGATTATACACAATCACTATTAAGTCAAAAAGGAAACAAAATCCTTTTTTCAATTTTTGAGGATATTTCACATAGAGATTCAAAACCCTAAACAGTCTCCTTATTTAACCTATTTAATCTTTTTCCTTAAAGTCCATTTTCCAGTTTCTTTTTCAGACATTTCTTTATCTCTTTGAAGTAATGATTTCTTTCCTCAGGGATCATTAGTCTAGTTGCATTTTTATAGATAAATTTTTTATCATCGAGATCTAGTCCACTCCACCAATTATCTAAATATTCCTCACCTTTCAATTCTTCTTCAGGAATATCCTTATAAAATCTATCATTTACATACCATTCAAAGATCCATCGCAAATCTTCAACAGCTATACATTCCCAAAAGCAATTAATCCGAGCCTCACTTATTTTTTTTCTCTGTCCTATGTTCCCACCTGGTATAAGGTTAGATCTTTGAATTTTCTTTGCCTGTTCAGTCCGGCCATAATGGGATCCTGCACTTCTAAATTTAGCCATAATTTCAATTCTCCTTTCTTTAATTTCCATTGTTAATTTTTTTCTTTTAGCCTGTATATATTTTTTCTTCTTTTAAATTAATCAAAATTATACGAATAATATTCTTCAATTATTTCTTCTACTTTTCCCCATTCAACCACATCTTTAGAGATCAGATTAAAAAGATCTTTAGGCACTGCAGTTAAAGAAAACCAGGCATCTGCTATGATATAGCCACAATTTAAGCCATCCTCTTTATTTAGGCCACCATTCCGAAAACCCCGGTTATTAAGATTAAAAATAAACCTGTTTTTTAATTCGGAGCCTTGAAGTAAGTTAATCGTTGGCCTGCTGGAAAAAACCAGTCTATTTCTAAAACTATCATTTGCTATTCTTTCAGATAATTCTCCATTATCGCTTTTCATTTCTTAACTAATTCTTTTCTTTCTTATTAAAAAATTTTAATCTATCCTGTATGTATTTTTCCTTTTTATCCTGAGAGATCTCCTCTTTGCATAAATTTATAACCATATTTTTTATTAATCTCTTATCAAATGAAACAAGCTCATACCACCATTCATCGATCTCCGCCCTTATTTCCCTGATTATTTCTTTATCTTCCTGGCTCAGTTTCGCCCACATAATATAATATTCTGCTACAAATAAAGCATCTTCATAATTTTCTTTGATTACTTTTACATGTTCGGGTCGCCACTCTTTATAACTCTCATCTTCAATCATTTCTGTTAACACTTTCTCAGGAGTGATATCCTTACCTTTCTCAATCTTATATTTTATCTTACCTAAAAAATGACCTGCCACTACTCCCGGTTGAATAGTCTTGTATTCCTTAAAAAATCTTTGGACCCTGCTATAATCCATTTTTAAAACTAAATCTAATTCCATTTTCTTCTCCTTTATTCTTAATATTTCCTAAACTAAACAAAAAACTTTTGTTCGCCCCCCTACGAAATTTCCTCGTTTTATTTTCCTATCTCTTTCTACTCTTAAAATTGTTCTACTATAAAATACCCTATTAAGATCAAGAGAAAGAGCAAACCGAAAAAAAAGAGTATATTATTACCCCTTACCCCCCCTGTAACCCCCATATAATATAGAAATTACCCCTTCAGTTCTGAAGGGTTTTTAGTTTTTATTTGATAATTCCCTTTTCTTCTAATCTTTTTACTGCCCCCTTAACAGTATCAAAATGCATACCCATTCTTTTAGATAAAGCAGTAAGAGAAGGTTTTTCCCCTTCGAAAATAGTTCCTAAAAATAATAATACCCTTTGTTCTGAAGGATCTAATTCTGGTAATTTTCTTATGTTTTTAACTATTATATTTCCCATTCCTAAGACACCCCCTTTAAATTTAAACCTGCATTTATCACATTTGATATAAGGTAAAGTTTCCCTTATCGTAGAGCATTTGAAACGATACCTTTTCCTAAAAAGTTTTTTCATTTCTTGATCAGTAAGAGGCCTCGATAATGAATCGTTTTTAAGGATAACAATTTTCTTTGAGTGTCCCGGCCTGTTATTATTCTGACATAAAAGACCGTAGAGGATAAATAAACTGTTATCCCTTTCCCCTTTATTCCCCTTTTCCCCTGCCTTCAATTCCCTATCTAATATCTGCTTCATACAATACCTATCCTGGCCATTATAACGAGGTAGGGATAGGACCCTTCCTCTACTGTATTCTACGCCACCAGGAGCCTGCTTGCCTTCTTTTTTTATCCCTGTTTCTATTCCCGGTAAAGTTTCTTCCAAATATTTGATTATCTTTTTTGGTGTTGGTTGGATCTCTGATAAGGGAATTATAGAATGATAGGTAAAATTATCTATCTTTGAAGGGGGAGCAACTACATAATTGCCATTAGCTTTTAATTCAATCCCTAAATTAAAGAGGTTTTTCGTTGACCTTATTTTATATCCGTTATTGCTAAAGTAGAAATGAAAACATCTTTTAGTTTTAACCCTTGTAGTTTTTTCTGCTTCCGGTAATAGCTTAAATAATTCTGGTAATTTTGAAGGATCATCTGCATCAATAACTATTAATTCCTTCCCGGTAA
>NMQN01000140.1 GCA_003575245.1 Candidatus Atribacteria bacterium 1244-E10-H5-B2
TATAGTAACATATTTTATTATCTGTTTTACTGCTTGTTTATGAGCTTCTTCTAAATCTCCGGCAAATACTCCCGTTAGCTTAAAATCTTGGTCAAGAGTAACATTGAGAATATAATCTGCTCCTGCTTTCTTGGCTACTTCTAAAGCCTCTTGGTGACAGGGATTATCATTTATAATTAAGTCATTAGCCTTCGGAGAAGCTAACATAGGTGCCCCGTGGAATATATAGATGCTTTCTTCTCCTATGAGCCCCGGACAGATTGATTTTCTTCCTCCTGATGCACCGGCCATAAAATGTGTTTCTACTAAACCGGTAAGTATTTTAATATCTGCCTCCATATAATCACGATTAATATATATTGAACTACCACGACTAGTCTTGCCTAAATATGATAAATTATTTTTGTCTCGACAATTATGGTTTTTTATGGGAATTTTATAGTCAAATACCCGAGGGTCCAACATCTCTCTTAATTCTTTTTCGGATAATGGTCGGTGAGTACCGGTGGCTACTAAAATAAGAATACGGTCATTGGAAATATTTTTAGCTAAAAGTTTTTCAATGATTGGCCATAATATTCCTGCTTTACCTTTGTAAGGGACAGGACGAGTATTATCCGAAATTACTATTACTGTTTTTGCATGTGGGTTTTTCTTTAGTTTTTGCTCAATAATTTGATCCAAACTTCGGCTACTTATAGAATCTATCAAAGCTTTTTGAATAAAAAAAGCAGGATTGCTAAGTGGTTTGGGTTGCTCGGTGGATAAAATTTCTGTATTGTCCGGAAGATTTACTTCGATCATTTCTTTCCCTAATTTTATAGAAATTCTTTTCATTTTCCACGCCTTTTATTTTTTTGTTTGAGTTTTCTTATATGTATATAGTCTATCTGAATGTTATATTCAATGATATCACAACCTGGAAGACTTTTCATTATCTTCGGAAAAAGTTTTCCTAAGTACCCCCGTAGATGAGGATTTAGGATACGGCGGCGATATTTTTTATTAATTTGTCCTGAGCAACGCACAAAATAAGTTTGACCTAATGTTATTTTGTGATATAATATAATATAACTTGTCAGACAATATAACAAATAAGACAAATAATGTATAAAAGGAGGTGGTTGACAAGGTATATCAACGTTTTTTCCTTTTGTTTGAGGAAGAAACGAAAGTATTTTAGCTTAGATTTGACCAGTTTTAAAAATTATGTTAAAAGGAGTGTTTAAAATGAAGAAATTGAATTGCGTGATAATGATTAATTTTATTTTGATTTTTGCATTGTTATTTAGCGTAACTATCAGTGGACTGAGTGCCGATAAAGTGATTAATTGGAGACTACAATCAATGTGTGCAGCCGGCGATTTTGGATTTGAGGGTGCTAAAAAGTTTGCCGAACAAGTGACCGAAGCCAGTGGCGGACGTTTGGTGGTTAAAGCCTTTACTGCTGGAGCCATTACACCTGCCGGAAAAGAGTTCGACGGAGCAATTGCAGGCTCGGTAGAGGCAGCACATGTATCTGCTGGTTGGGCTGTTGGGTATGTTCCAGCTGGTGTTTTTTACACTAACTGGGTAGGCGGTCATACCGGTAATCAGCTGATGATGTGGCTGGAATATGAAGGGATAGAATTGGC
>NMQN01000033.1 GCA_003575245.1 Candidatus Atribacteria bacterium 1244-E10-H5-B2
CAGGCGGGACCAATATATATGAGGCGGCAGAGTTTGCTGAAATAGTAGGTAATTTTGTAGTTTCCCAATCCGGTGCAGTACCTAAATATCCCAAATGGCTGGAAAAAGAAATAGAAAATTTAAAATATAAGATAAAAAAATAACAGGGGAGGGAACATGACAAAGACCGTCCCCTGCCACAAAAAAAGGAGGGTAAAGTGATGAAATTAGAAAGTCTTGAATTTGAAAATAATGAGTCTATTCCCCAAAAATTTACCTGTGAGGGTAAAGATATTAATCCCGGTCTGATTATTGAGGATATACCGGAAGGAACTAAGAGATTAGCTCTGATCATGGATGATCCCGATGCGCCGATGGGGACCTGGGTACATTGGGTGGTATTTAATATCCACGTCACTGATGTTATAGAGGAAAATACAGTTCCGGGCACTCAAGGGATTAATGATTTTAGAAAACTGGAATATGGAGGTCCCTGTCCTCCCTCGGGTACTCACCGTTATTTCTTTAAATTATATGCTCTTGATGAAAAACTCCACATAGATGAGGGTTGCAAGAAGAAGGAATTAGAGGAAGCCATGGAGGGGCACATATTAGCCAAAGCGGAATTAATTGGCTTATACCAGAGAGAGAAAAATAAAGAATAAAGGGAGCTGGATATGAATAAAATAATAAAAATAATAATATTTTTGGGGTTGATTTTGTTTGTTGGTGTCAATATCTACGCCACCGAAATTGAAGTGGAATCAGAGATTAGCGAGATTTGCGTCTATACTGATTCTGCTTTGATAAATAGGGTTACCCATCTTGAACTTGATAAGGGAACTTATACAGCAATTTTCTCAAATATCATTCCCGAGGTTGATGAGAATTCTTTTAGGGTTTCGACAGAAGGAACAGCGATTATTAAACTTTTTGGAGCACAGGTTAAAAGAGAGTATTTAGAAGAAGTACCCTCTGAAAGGCTTAAGCAATTAAAAGAGGAAATTCAGAAATTAGAAGATGAGATAACCCGAATGCAAAATCTGAAAAACATACTTATAGAGAAGAAGAAATTTCTAAACTCAATAACTCTATTTTCTAATACACAGATTCCTCAAGATTTGATTACCAGTATGCCGCAAATAAGTGATTTAGAGAATATTCTTATTTTTTTAGATACAGAGTTAAAAGATATCTACGCTCAAGCTTTAGATTGTGAACTTGAAATTAGGGATCTAAGAAATAAAGTAGAAACCTTGAAAAGAGAGTTGTCCCAAATATCCGGAGTGCAGAGGAAACTAAAAAGGTCAATTATGGTGGAGCTGGAAGTTTTAAAAGAGGGGACTACAGATTTGAAGGTTTCTTATCTGGTAAGAGGTGCTTCCTGGAATCCGATATATGATGCCCGGGCAAATTTTGAAAAATCCGAGGTCGAATTTGTTTCTTACGGAGTAATTAAACAGGTTACCGGTGAAGATTGGTTGGAGGTAGATTGTTCTTTGTCAACAGCTAAACCAAGAATCGGAGGAAGTATGCCTTATGTAGCTTCCTGGTTTTTAAGACCATATCAACGCGAAGTTTTATCAGATAAAGTATCGGCACCATTGGCAACTGCTTATCAAACCGAAGCATTTAAAAAAGAGGCGGGAGCTTT
>NMQN01000751.1 GCA_003575245.1 Candidatus Atribacteria bacterium 1244-E10-H5-B2
GCATGGGGGCGGCAACTACTTTCATATAAATGCAAAAGGTGATATCGAACCCTGTGTATTCACCCATTTTGCTACTCACAATATAAGAAACTCTTCTTTACTGGAGGCAATAAATTCTCCTTTGTTTAAGGCAATAAGAGCTCGACAACCTTATAGTAAAAATTTAATGATGCCCTGTATGATTATTGATCATCCTGAAGTCTTAAGGGAAATTTGTAAGGAATGTCAACCTTACCCCACTCACGAAAATGCCGAGACTATATTAACCGACTGTAGGGAACACCTGGATAAATACTCTAAAGAGTATGAAAAACTTAGTAAGCCTTTCTGGGAAAAAGTCTATGAAAAGAATGGAGAATTCCCTAAAATAATCCCTAAAAAGCTGGAAGAAGTAAAAATAATGATAGAAGAAGAAAAATAAGAAATTATATTTAACCATCAGAATCTCAAAAAAATTAAAATCGTTAAATAATGTTTTAATTAGATAATCAATTAGACATTGATTTAAATTTGCTTTGAGATATAATCATACCAAAAATTATCAATAATCCTCCTGCCCAGGCGATAAGGCCTACTTTCTCTCCTAAAAGAAAATAGGCAAAGACCGCTGCAAATATCGGTTCCCCGGAAAAAATAATGGCGGTTTTAGTGGCAGTAGAATATCTTTGAAATCTATTCTGCATATAAAAAGCTAAAGCTGTAGCAAATACTCCCGTCAATATAATGGGCCACCATACATCAAAAGAGTAAGATAAATGAAGTGCCGGTCTTTCAAAAATTATAGCCATCAACAAACATAATACAAAAACTATAGTTAATTGAATAATGACTAAGGGGACATAATCCACCTTTTTAGCATATAAGCCCACTGATATAATGTGCATGGCAAATGACACTGCACATAGCAAAACTAAAAAATCTCCTAAATTAAAACTAAAGCCGCTGCCATAATTTAAAAACCATAATCCGATGAATGCTAAAATTACTCCTATAACTGAATTTCGATTAATTTTTTCTTTGATAAAAAAATGGGAAATAATGGGGACCAAAACTACAGATAAACCGGTAATAAATCCTGTTTTGGTAGCGGTAGTATATTTTAAACCTACAGTCTGAAAAGCATAACCCATAAAGAGAAAAATTCCGATTAAGGACCCCTTCTTGAGAGTTGTCTTATCAATATTTTCTTTTATTCTTTTCCAGAATATTAAATATAAAATAAGGGCTGCTAATAAGAAGCGGTAAGCTAAAAAAGTAAAGGTTGGAATTTGGTCAAGTACGCCTTTTATTATGGCAAAAGTAGATCCCCAAATAATTACTATTACTAATAAATAAATTTCTGCTTGAATACCCTTCATATTTATTTCTTCTCTTTCTCTTTAAAATAATTATTAATTATTTGTTCTTACACTATTATTACTATATAACATTCACAATTCTATATATCTTTCTGAAACCACCCGTTTCCCAATCCCTCTTCCTCAAAAGCCCGTAAGGCTTCCCTGTATTCTTCTCTGTTTATCCTTCGAGACAGGAGCGGAAATTGACCGGCTTGATAAGCCGGAAAATATTGCGCCATCAAACTAATATAGGTATGAGGAGAAATTTCCCTGGCAATAAATCGCATAATCT
>NMQN01000884.1 GCA_003575245.1 Candidatus Atribacteria bacterium 1244-E10-H5-B2
ATGATAAGGATTTAATTGGCAGCGAGAAATATAAAGCAGTTTTACATCTATTAAAAATAATAGGAGCAAAACAATTTAATCATTTGATTTTATCATCTTATTGGACTTTTATTCCTGATCAATGGCAAGTGCAAATGTGGACTCGCTTGTTTTCCAAAATTCCTCCAGAGAATTTTATTTATTACAGCCCTCGACTTTCTTTTAATGATTACAAAATTATTCCTGGTGTTGATGGAAACATGTTTCTTCCCAGATCTGAAAGATACAAAGGTAATTTTAAGAATGCTGCTCAAGTAATTGAAAAAGCGGTGGAAGCAGCAATATGTGAATTAAAAAGCGCTGGACAAGAAAAAATAAGAATAGCCTATTTAGCCGATGGCCCCTATGGAGTCCCGGTAAAAAGTTAGTGTAAAATTTAGTGGGATAGTTTAGAAAAATTGCAAAGGAATAAGAAAAAGGTATAGACTTACCCATATAAACAAAAACTCTTTTTAACAAAGGAGGTAAACTACATCCAGAGTACTATAACCATAATCTTTCACGAGGTCAAGATTAAAATTCCTATTAAAGATCTAAGATTTAATAATATGGTTATTTCCCAAAAAGCCAAAAAATATTTAAAAACAGATTATATGTATGGTGCGTTACAGGTAATTTTATAACAAATTATGACTTTTTGGTTATAATTATGTTGTAGGGGCACGATGCATCGTGCCCCTACATTAACATTTTGTTTACTTTTTGGGTTACAGGCATAGTATAGAGAATATGATCTTTAAAATATACCAGAATATAAATCGTAAGATAACAGAAAAAGCTATTACTGATATAGATAAATATTTAAGGGATAAAATAAAAAAGGAGAATAAAACATGAAATTAAAAAAATTTGGAAATAAATGGGTAGTAAGAATCGATAAAGGAGAAGAAATTGTTGAAACTTTAAAACAACTTTGTAAAAAAAATAAAATAAAATTAGGTTCGGTTAGCGGTGTGGGAGGAACTGGAAGGGTAACTGTTGGGTCTTTTAAAGCTAAAACTAAAGAATATTTTTCTCAAGAATTAATAGGAGATTATGAAATTACTAACTTAATCGGAAATATCTCTACTATGAAAGGAAAAATATATCTTCATTTACATATTACTATATCCGATTCGAACAATAATTCTTTCGGAGGACACCTAAATTCTGCAATAATTAGCACAACAGGCGAATTTATTATTGAAGAGATAGAGGGAGAAATAGAAAGGGAATTTAATGAAGAAGTGAGATTAAATCTCTTATTTGATTAAAAATTTAAAAATATTGCCAAATAATTAGGGTCGGATAAATCCGACCCCCTACAAAACAACACAAAAAACCAAAAAATATTTTTTTTATCTAAAAACGAAAAGTGATTAACCAAAAACTTTATCACGGCAACGCCGTGCTGCTACAAACTATAATTATAAGTCTATGAAGTATATTTATCGTAGCAAACAATTTCCGATAAAGGTTTTCTCCCGGTCTTGGTTCCTAATTTTTTAGGATACCCTAAAGGCATAAGGGACACAACTCTCACATCCTCTGGTACACCCAAAATTTCTTTAACTTGATCCTGATAGAAAGCCCCTATCCAGCAGGTCCCC
>NMQN01000109.1 GCA_003575245.1 Candidatus Atribacteria bacterium 1244-E10-H5-B2
GGGAAAAGAATAAGGAAAGGATCAAGAAATACAATCGGGAATATAAGCGAAAGCGTAGGGCAAGTTAGGCTATTTCAGATTAAATAAAATAAGGGGGTAAATAAATTGAAAAAAGTTGAATATAAAATAATACAGCATAAAGTTATCGAATGGGAATGTCCTAACTGTCAGAAGATAAATCAAAAAACTGTATATGCTCAAATTGATAATCCTTCTTTAGAATGTAGGTATTGCGGTAGAATTTTTAAAGGTCGGCAGAGGGGGGATTAGTAAAACAGTAATTAACTTTAATTCTAATTAAGGAGAAAAAAGTTATTGAATAAAAAGGATAAACTACGTCTTAGACTTTACGAAAGAGACGGAAAAAACTGTCATTATTGCAAGATAAAAGAAGGAGACTTTATTCCGATATGGGGAAAATTTTATAAAGGTAGAGGCAAAATATTAGAGTTAGAACGTAAAGATAATGAAAAAGGTTATAGCGAAAAAAATTGTGTTTTAGCTTGTGCTATTTGCAATAACGCTAAAAGTAATAAATTTACTTGTGAGGAGTTTAAGGAAGTAGGTAAGGCAATAAAAAAAATATGGCTTTTAAGGAAAGAGGGATTAGAATAATATTGGTAGTGGGTATTTATAAAGATAATGCTAAAAACTTTTCGGGTCTAACAATTGTTGGCGATTGGAAAGATTTTACTCGGAGATTAGGATCTTATTACCCGAATATTTTTGAGATTAAAGAAAAAATACTTAACGGAGAAATTATCGAATTGCCGTATATAACGCTCCGGTTAGACAGGCGAATCAAAAGAGAAAAAGTTGAAGTTGAAAGAAGGGCAAAATGATTAAAAAATTTATAGTTAGAATTTACCGGGTTGTTTCTGATTGGATCTTAAATAACCCGGGTAGTAAAGTTAAGTGGTAATTAGATTTTAAATAAAATAAAAATATCCTGGTGATCCGGTTTATTCCAATTCCCCGGATTGCCGATCCCTGCCCTCTTCTTTTCATTAACCTTTTTCAAGGGGGTAGGGATATTTAAAGGTTGGTGGTGCTTATGGAGATAACCCATCAAAGAATTAAGGGGGTAAATGCTTATGGGTCTATGAGCATATCTCTCGTATCGTAAAGAAAAAGAACGACCCTGCTCTCCGTTTTAGAGTCGGTGCTTTCGGGGAGCAGGGGGTATTTTAAAATTTAATGGTAGTAGCTTAACAGTATTTAAAAAGTGAACGCCCTTCACAAAATAGAAAGGGGATAAATTGATATGGGCAAAAGAAAGAAAAAAATTTATATTAGGGATTATAGGATAACTAATAATTTAGAGAACATAAAAAGAATTATTGATATTTTGTTAGAGAATATATTGAAGCGAAAACCGGGAACAGCAGAAGAAAGTTTTGAATACTGGGTAGGAGAAATTGAATCGAACATTAAGTCTATAAAGGGAATTACGAATAGCTAAATATAAAAAGTATCCGGAGAGAATCTTGGTAAAAGTTTTGGAATAACCTTGACATTTCTTTATTTATCGTTATAATATAAGTAGTAAGTTTAAAATGATAGGGGTCAATATGGCGGTTTATGACAGAGTAGATAAGCGTAGAAGGGCGTTAATTAACGCTC
>NMQN01000239.1 GCA_003575245.1 Candidatus Atribacteria bacterium 1244-E10-H5-B2
TCCGGGGGGTAGGAATTATTTTTAAATTAGGTGATATACATAAAATTTTATACTTTACTCGGTATTTTAGAGAAGTTAGCATAGAATGATAAGCGAAAAATGAAAAACGCAAAATTTTAGCTTTAAAAAAAGAGTAGTATTATAATGTATGTTATGTAAAGTAATTGTGGGGGAAAGAATCCTATTCTTTTCGTTAGGTAAAATTGACAAACAATAATTTCTATGGTAAGTTGGGAGAAAAAAACGAAGGAGATAGAAAAATGCCTAAAAGGATAATGAAAACAAAGTTTTATTTGATAGAGGATTTAGTCGATATTTTAGGGCTGACAAAAGAATCTATCCGGTTGTATATTAAAGCCGGTAGAATACGTGGAATTAAGATCGGGAGTATGTGGCATATTTCGCAAGAGGAAGTAAATCATTTTCTGCAAACAGGAGATTGTAAAATACCAAGAATGTTATAGTGTTTGAGAATTTAAAGGAGGATAATAAATAATTATGCAAAAATATAAATGTGATATTTGTAAAAAGGTATATACGGGCTGGGATGTAAAATATAAATATGAGGGCAGATGTCCTGTTTGTGGTAGTGAATTAAGGGAAATATCTGATAATTACAAAGGGGTACAAAGGATTGAAGAACAGAAAGAGGATTCTGAAGATTCGCTATCCAAGCTACTTAGATCAGATATTTAGACTTTAGAAATTATTACGCAATAATGGTAAAATGTTTCGGGGGGTATTTAGCGGTACCACTTTAAAAGAGAGAAAGGCGGGGTTTGTCCTTTCAGGAAATCAGAAAGGAGATATTTTAATGAAGGAGTTAGAAATCAATGGTTACTTCACAATTTTAGAGAATGAGATATTAGATTTATTGTTTCTACTAAAATTAACAGCGCGTGAATTAAGAATTATGCTATTAGCAGTTAGATTACTTAATGGTTTTTATAAAGAAAAGGATAGGATTCCTTTAAGTCAATTTGAAAAAATAACTAGAATGGCTAAAGGACATTGTAGCACTACAATAACAAAGTTAATTAAGAAGAAAATGTTGTATAGAAACGAAGGTGAGATAGGGATTAATAGAGATGTTAGCCAATGGGAAGGGGTTACCAAATTGGTAACCTTAAAGGGGTTACCAAAATGGTTAAAAGAGGTTACCAAAATGGTAAAAAAAGGGGTTACCAAAATGGACCCCTCCAAAGAAAAAGAGAAAGAAACTATCCAAATAAAGGTTTTATCAAAATCTCAAAGAGAAAAAAAGAGGAAGGAATATAACACAGGTTTAAAAATGCTTAAAGAGGCTATTAAGAGGAGCCCGGGTAGGAAAAGAAAAAATTAAAGGGGGTGTTTTTAAAATGTGGTGGTGGTATTTGATACCAGTATTACAATTTGCGTTAGTGGCTTTAATAGCTTATAAATCAGGAAAAGAATTAAAAGAAGATATAAGAAAAGGGGGTATGTAGTTATCAAGATGATCAGATAATTGGGTCACCCAGTAACCCAGTTATAATTTAAAATTATAATCCTTAAGCTACCAAAAAACCGGTTTAAAGAGCCTGGCAAGTAAAGGCTCCGCTACTAATAAATCTCCTGCGGGAAGAATACAAGAACTAATTTAAC
>NMQN01000032.1 GCA_003575245.1 Candidatus Atribacteria bacterium 1244-E10-H5-B2
AGGAATGCTGATGAATTTGCCTTAAAAACGACTGGGAGGGTGGATGCTTTTATAACATCGATGGCAAAATTTACAAACCGAGATTTAGCTGATGCCCGTCCTCATCCTTTTATTGAATTTTTCCTTTACACTCACCCTTCTATCGCTAAGAGAATTAATTATGCTCAGGAGTTTAAGAAGAAAATTGAATTAGAAAAACAAGAAGAATAATTATAAATAAAGAATATTGTTAGTTATATCTTAAAAGTGGACCAAATTAAGTTCAGAATTTTTAACTTTTTGTATGCCTATTGAATCAAAGAACCGTTCCCTGATTCATGTTCTGTATATTCTTTACTATATTTTTTAATATTGATATAATGAAATTACAAAAATACAGTTTTATACTACACACATTTGTAATACTAAAGATATCAAGAGGTAAAAATTATAACTTAATAGTCCACAGGGCTAAATAAAGAGGGTGTTTTATAATGAGAAAACTTCTTGTTTTTATTTTGCTAATATTTATAATTTTTTTATTAATATTTATATATGAAAATGACAAAATTGATGAAATAGATGATTATATAGAAAAAAGACAGAATATGGTACTAAGTCAGTTACAAAGCCGAGATATAATTGATTCAAAAGTCTTACAAGCCATGCTCACTGTTCCCCGCCACCAATTTGTTGACCCACGCATTAGAGAATCAGCTTATAATGATTACCCCCTTTCTATCGGTGAAGGTCAAACTATTTCCCAGCCTTATATTGTAGCCTTAATGACCCAGTTATTAGGGTTAAAAGGTGACGAAAAAGTCTTAGAGATAGGAACTGGCTCTGGATATCAGGCAGCAGTTTTAGCTGAAATTGTGGAAGAAGTTTATACAGTAGAAATATATGAAAGCCTTTCTAAAAAATCAGAAAAATTACTGAACGATTTAGGTTACCGAAATGTCAAATTTAAGGTTGTCGATGGTTATTACGGCTGGGAAGAATATGCCCCTTATGATGTCATCATTGTAACCTGTGCCCCTGACCATGTCCCTCCACCCCTTCTTCAGCAGATTAAAGATGATGGAGGGAGAATAGTGATTCCCGTTGGCGGAATATGGATGGTTCAAACTTTGATGAAGATAGAAAAAATGGAAGGAAAAATTAAGTCTAAAGGGATTATCGGAGTAAGATTTGTTCCCATGATCGGACATAGCAGATAAATTATAGGGAACAGGATGGTTCTCTAGGGAACAGAGAACCGTCCCTTGTCCCCAGAGAATAATTTATACTGAGAAATCCAAAAAGATATACCAGAGCGGCCAATATAGCTACTACTTTAAACCCAAAGAAGAGGGCGATTATCACTGCGGAGACAGAGGCGATAATAGAACAGAAACTGTTAGTTGCCCATAACCAGGGGATAAGCCCCTTTCCTTGTTCTGTCGAATTAACCAACCTTATCCCCAAAGGGAAAGGCATCCCCATTAAAAATCCTAAAGGTGAGATTATTATTAGAGTAATTAATATTCTAAATAACAGGCTATATTTCAAGGTAACACTAAAGACATAAGGCAAAACTATCTGATACGATAATAAGATAGCACACAAGGAAAGTATAATAATTTTTAAACTACCAACATAAT
>NMQN01000022.1 GCA_003575245.1 Candidatus Atribacteria bacterium 1244-E10-H5-B2
GTGTTATGTAAAGTAAAATAAAGTAAATTAAATAGTTGTTGACAGGTGTAAATCTTTGTTATATAATATAAGGTAGTATAATTCTAATTAAAGGAGATGATCCAAAATGTTGACCTTATACGAGGTAGCAGAAAGATTGAAACTGCATTATAACACGATATATCACTATGTCAGATCCGGGGAATTAAAGGCGATCAAGCTCAAGAGGGTTTACAGGATAGAAGAACGGGAATTAGAGAGATTTATTAGAGATAAAAGATTTAAGGTATCAAGAGAAAAGACCAAAAAAATCTAAAATGAGGGGGTGATAAAAAACTATGAATACCAGGGAAGAAATTATTAATCTTTTATCTAAAAGCGAAAAACCTTTGGGACCTAAAGCCATTGCCCTCGAACTTAAAAAAAGTAGTGTGAACATAAGGAAGATCCTATCTAACCTATGTAAAGAGGGGAGGATTATCAGGGCTGGCTATGGTAAGTATGCCTTAAGTGTGAATGTTAAAAATAAGAGTGTGAACGTTTTAGGTGAAAGTGTGAACATCTTAAATAAAAGTGTGAATGTTGGGTCTCCAGAGGCAAAGAGGTTAATCAATAAGGAAATCAATAAATATCGGAGAACTTATTTTCAGAGACTAAAGGCAAGCGATCCCGAAGCCTATGAAAAGATACGATCCGCGAGAAATAAATATCTTAAGAGGTGGCGGGCTAGGAATCCGGACTACAATAAGAATTGGCTAAAGAAATATTATAAAAAATATCCGGAGAGGGTGAGAGAGTATCAAAAAAGATACTGGTTAAAAAGGGTTATGTTATCAGAGCAAAAGGAAGGTGATAAATAAATGCCTAAATATTTATGTTCTAAATGTCAGGGCGTATTTTTTGGCTGGGCTATGAAATACAAGTATAAAAATAAATGTCCTGATTGCGGTAGTGAGCTTGAAGAAGTCTATTCTAATAACAAAACTGGCAATAAGAGACTTCGGAGAGATTCGCTCGCCAAGATATTAAAGATCCGGAAGAATCTAATAAAGGGCAATTTATAACGGGAATAGCGATTTTTACGCTTATGATTATACCTATCGGAAAAAACAGGGGGCTTAAAAACGAAATTTGAAGGCCTGATTTTAGCTAAATCAACGATTATACCTTATTTCTTATAGCTTTTAAGGTTTAAGGCTAAGGAGGGGGTGATAGAAAGGTATAGAGTGGGTCAAAGAAACGCTAACAAAGCGATATTTGAGTGGTTTAAAAGCTATTATGAAAGGAGATAAGGATATATGTTTGATAGAAAAGAATATAGTAGGCAATGGTATATCAGGAATAGAGAAAAAGAAATAGAAAGAGCTAAGCAATGGCAAAGAGATAATCCCGAGAAGGTAAGCAAAAGAAACAAACGATGGAAAGAAAATAATCCTGAAAAAGTAAGTGAACAAAGAAGACGATATTACAAGGAAAATCAGGAAAGAATAAAGCAATACTATATTAAAAATAGAGAAAGAATAAAGGAAAAAGTAAATAAATATCGTCTTAACAATCCTGAAAAAATTAAAGAAATGTCTAAACAACACCGCAAAAATAATGCTGAACATATTAAGCAATATCGTATTAAAAATAAAGAGAAAACAAAAGAATATAATAAACAAAGGCGTATTGGTAAAGAAGAGGAATTAAAAGAATATTTTAAGCAATGGCGTATTGATAATAAAAAAAAACAGAAGAAATATTTTAAGCAATATCGTATTGATAATAAAGAAAAAATAAGGGAATATCATATTAATAATCGGGAATATAGAAATCAATGTATGAGAAAAAGGCGAGAAACCGACTTAAAATTTAATCTTAACTATAAAATGGGAAGGAATATCGGGAAGGCTTTAAAAGCAAATAAGGCAGGGCGACATTGGGAATCCTTAACCGGCTATACATTAGCTGAACTAATAAAGCAGTTAAATAAGACTATGCCCAAAGGTTACACCTGGCAGGACTTTTTATCCAGAGAATTGCATATTGACCATATTATCCCGATATCGGCTTTTAACTTTACCAGGCCAGAACACACAGATTTTTTAAGGTGCTGGGATTTAAGCAATTTAAGGTTGTTACCGGCAGAAGATAATTTGATAAAACACGCTAAACTAGATAGGCCATTTCAACCAGCATTAAAGATTTAGTAATAAAGGAGGTGAAAAAAATGGAAGAGAAAAAAGAGGATAACTGGCTTAAAGACTTTGTAGAAGCAGGGAAATATCAAGAACGGTGGGAATACGAAGATGCAATGTTTGAGCTTGGTTTACCCTGCCAAGAAGAAGATAAATATAAGGAGGATTTGAAATGATAAAGGAAAAAGAAATAAAAGGATTGACTCAAGTATTCACACGAGCAACTTTATCTTAGGACTTTTTGAAAAGGAGGTGAAAAAAGTGAGAATCCCAGTATATGAAGGGGAAGGAGAAATCTCGTACTATATTGACGAAAATGATATTGAGTGGGAAGAGGATTGTAACTATGGAGATGCTTGGATAGGAAAAGAGAGGCTCTTGGGAACATACAAAAATAAAAATGCAAAACTTGCAGTGGTAACTGATGGTGAAAATAAATATGCTTATGCTTATAAAAATTTTATTATAAATAATTAAGGAGGTAAATGAAATGAAAAAACTACAAAAAGGGGAATTGAATAACAGAGGAAATTTTTTCTCGATAGGGAATACAAAATTATTTAATGAATTGCAGAAAAATCCAGAATGGGAAACATTATTTAAAGATGATCAAGGGACTTTAAAAGATAAACGCATTCCTATATTAGCCGGGGGGCTAGATCATATAGAAAGAAACGACTGGGGTATATATTTCTATGATATAGGAACGACCAAAGGACATTATAATCGTATTATTGATAATTCCTTTGGGATTGTAAGAGAATAAAATTGCCTGTAGAAAAAAATTAAAGAGGACAGGAAAGATCCTTCTAATTAAGATTGTAACCTGTATAAGAAAACTTTCTTAATTTTCGGGATCTCTCCCGGCTCCTCTATCTTATCACAAAATAAGAAAGAGGGTAAAAATGAGTATTAAAAAATTTATAATCAAGCTATACCAAGTTATTGCTGATTTTATTTTAAATCATTTACATAGTAAATTTAGGTGGTGATCAGATGATACCGGATAGAGTAAGTTTTTTAAATAAGTTTGATAGTTTTTACCAGGTTATAGTCAATTCAATAAAAGAGGGCAAAATTGATGAGAGGGATTTTTATATAATTATCGGGGCTAAATATAAATCAATGAATCAGGAAAGACGAGAGAAAAATCTTTTGTTAAGCAAAAAGGCCAGATAAGGCCTAAAAACAGTTATGAGATTTTTTTTAAAAAACCGGGAAAAAGCTCTATCCTTTATTTTTATATAAAAGGTATTATGTATAATCAGGGAAATCTTAAAAAATAAAAACGCTGTAAGGGTATATATAGCTCAATTCGTTGGTGTGGCTCGGTGTGGCTTTTTATTTAACAAAAGTATCTTTTTAAGATTGTAAGGATAAAAACAAAAAGACTGTTTATTTTTTTTGTTTAAACTATTCTGTATTTTGGTTAGATAGATTAAACATAAAAAATCAAAAAGCCAAAAAGAGCAGAAAATCAAAAAAAATAAATCGTTATTTTACAAGGGTTACACGATCACTTTTGCATCGTCTCCGTGTGGTTCGGTGTGGCTCTGCTTCTTGGTGTGGCTCGGAGAGGTTTTTTCAAAAAAATAGGCTTATTAGGGTCTATAAAATTTTTTTCATTTCTCCGTGTGGTTAGAGATTAGATCTCTTTTCCTAGCTAGGTCCGGAGATATTTGTATTTAACACAATAACAAAAGAGTAAATAATAAATAATAGCTGTAAGTGTTATAAACAAAGGATATATAAATATTATTTAATAAAAATAAAATAATGCTTGACTACTTCTTTATATAGGTATATAATAATTACAGTAATATAAAGAAGTAGGAGAGAGGTGTTTAATAATGAATGTGGTAAAGGCAATTCAGTCAAAATCCACTATTCAGGCAATAAAGGGAATCATAACAGCAGAGCCTAAAATGGCTAATACCAGTAGAAACATACTGCTCTGGATTATGGGAACGAATCTAGGCTTGCGTATCTCTGACCTCTTGGCGCTTAGATTAAGAGATGTGCAGGATAGCAAGGGGAATATTAGGGAATCGCTGGAGATAACGGAAGTAAAGACTAAAAGGCCCCGGGATATTAACATCAGACCACCAGTCCGGAAAGCATTGCAGAGTTTTATTAAGGCTACTGATATTTATGATTTGAACGAATACTTATTTAAGGATCGGCGCAAGGGCAGAGAAGATGTAAACAAGCCTATTACCAGGGTCAGGGCTTGGCAACTGATAAATGAGTGGGGAAGGAAAGCAGGCGTTACTCACAAAATAGGAACTCATACCCTTAGAAAGACCTTCGGGAAATTTGCTCATAAGGCAGGTATACCACTTATATATATTTCTGAAGAGCTTGGCCATCGGAATATCGAGGTTACGAAGAGATATCTGGGAATAACCGTTGACGAAACTAAGAACGCCTTCAAGGACTTTGCAGTATAAGGGCAAGTTTCTAACGAAAAAGGCCAATGTCGCATATAAAGACCGTAAAGGGCTCTTAGACGGTGATGAGGCTATTCCGCTTACGATAGCCTATGTAGAGGGCAATATGAAGCCGTATTTAGGGGGTGATAACAGAGAATAGAGCTATTATTAAGTAAGTTATTAAATTTAAGGAGAATTGAAATGACAAAAAATCAAAAAATTAAAGAAATGCGTTCAGATTGGGAAAAAGAAGGGAAGATATCTTTCGTGCCAAAATTAGTTTGCTGTGGAGTAGAACTAAAATATAGAAAAAACCTACTCCCACGAGAAGTGCGCGAATGTGAAGGATGTAAAAATCTATGCTTGGGACAATTTATAGACGATGAACTTAAAGACTGTAAAAACTTTATTCCTAAGCGAAGATCTGCCGAAGAAATATATTTACGAAGAATGTTTGGGAGAAATTAAAAATTTAAGGAGGAATTTAAGAGATGAGACAATTTACAGAATTAAGCTATGATGATTTTAATTATAAACTAGAGATTTATTGCACGATGTTGGAGGCCGGAGAAACGGATGAGCTAGTAAAGAGCCTGGAAGAAAAAAGTTTTAAATTAACTTATATAAACAATGATTCTATAAGAGGAGAACTTGAGCTGGCACAATACCCGCAAATTGTAAAGGTTAGAAAACAGCTCTCAGAAGAAGGCTTTGCCTGGTCAGAGGACGCTAAACGAATAAAATTGCCTATTTAGCAAGAAATCCCGGTAATCCGTTCGAGTCTATACTCTTCGGGTTGCCGATACCCTGCCCCTGTTGTCTAAAAACCTAAACACTCCAGGGGCAGGGACGAAAAATAAGGATATCTAAAAAAAGGGTCTGTGGGATACTCGATATTGTGAGCTACCGCGATAGCCTACATCGAGAGCCACAAGATGGCCTCGCTTACAGGCCCTCTAAAAAGGAAGTGTTTTAAAAGATGATTCCTCAAAAAGTAAAGATAGAGGAGTTAGAAAGAACAAAAAGCTTCTATGATAAAAAATTAAAGAATAAGAAGTTAACTGAAAAGCAAAGAAATTCTTTTTTATGGGCTTTAGAGTCTATCAATAGAATTATTGAAAGAGAAAAATATATCGAAAATGATATTAAAAAAGGAGTAAATTAAATGAAGATAAATAAGAACTTAGTTAGTAGTCTTCATCGGTATATATCTGCTCCAAAAAGTGCAAGAACTTTTCGGGCAGAAAGACGAATAGAAATAAAAGCGGATAACATAGGATTATTATCGAGGTTTAACTACGAAAAGAAAATATGGGAAGTATGGAAAGTCAAAGAGCCAAAAGAATTTATAAGAGAGCCTACCAAGAAAGTATATGAGGGAAGAAAAGTAGAGGAATTTTTAAAAGATTACAAGCGAGAGAATAAGGTAAGTTAGGTTATAAAGGGGTGAGAAAATTGACTAAAAAAGAATACAAAGAAAAGGTCTGGGAAATTTTGAAAGGACATAGGTATGGATTGGGCGAAGAGGATATAGAAGAATTGTTGGAGTTAATTATGGGGGTACCGGTTCCATTTGACGGTGAATTTGTCGTACATGGTACATACTTTCCGCATAATGATAAAAAGAAAGTACTTGATCGTAGTGCAGAATGAAATATAAAGGAGGTAAAAGATGATTAAGAAATTTATATACCAGGTAATTGATCATTTCGCAAAGAATTTAGGTTGTAAGGTCAGGTGGAGGTAGAGATGTATCTGAAATATAGGTGTCTAAATTGTGATCGAATCTGGCGGAGTAGAGATACTATGATAGTCTGTCCGGTCTGCAGGAGTAAACCAATTAGAATAAAAGACGGGGGAGACATTAAAGGAGTAATGAAGAGATTAAAAAGGAGGAAAACATTGCTTAAAAAGGTCAGTACCGAAGAAATTAAAAAGTTCGGCTACCCACTTAAAACTTACCAC
>NMQN01000821.1 GCA_003575245.1 Candidatus Atribacteria bacterium 1244-E10-H5-B2
TCCTAATTCGCGATTGAGTCCTTCTACTACAAAATCCACTGCCTCTTGTGATGTAAACTCACCAGCTACAACCGCTGCCAGGGCTTCGTAAGTGACCGTGGAATAGGGTCCCCAGTTAGGATTGTTAGGTAGGAAAGTAGTGTAATCTAACATGTAAAGCGCTTCACTCAGTAAGCGAGATCCCTTGTAGAACTTATATTCTGTCTGACCTTTAAGGATTCCCAGATGTGTACTGGCGATTGCGTGACGGGTATTGGGACCATAGTTAGTGACTTTAGCAATTAGAGCTACTGCTAAGTCCGGATATTTACACTGGGAACTGACAAGATAAGCCAAGGGATGTGTAAGGGAATTGGGTTTACCACCCTTCTCTGCAGCCGGGATCAATCCAAACCCAAAGTTCTCCCACATATAAGCTTCGCCACCAAGGTCTTTAAGGAATTTTTCTGCCCACTCAGCCCATTGCCATGTCCCACCGACCCAGAAGAGTACCTTACTAGTGACTCCAGGATGCCATGCTGTAGACCAATCTAAGCCAAGACAGCCCATTGAACCATATTTTTGAGCAGCGTCATAGAAAAATCCATAATACTTTAAGCCAGCTGTCTTGTCAAAGACTAATTTACCAGTTGCAGAATCAATAGTTTCTCCACCAAAGGCGTAGTAGAAAGGAGTGAAATCAGGGCCATTCTTCGGACGAGTCCAGAAGCCATTACCTGGCTCAACCACACCCTTATCCACCGCCTGTTTGGCTGTCTCTAACATGTCATAAAGGGTAAATTCACCCTTTATGATTTTATCAGCTAATGCTGCTATTTCTCCATCTGACCAACCAAGTTTCTTTAATAGGGTTTTATTCCAATAGAGTGGTCGAGCTTCAGCATCTTGAGGAACACCCCAAATCTCACCTTTATATTTGGTGCAATCCCATAGAGTATCAAAGACAAGATTGTATATGGGGAACTCTTCTATTATTCCGTCCAGAGCAATAATCCGGCCCGCTTCAGCCTGAGTACCAATATATTCATGGCCAGTCAGCCAAATATCAGGCGATTCTCCAGCACCATAGCCAAGTACAAACTCAGTTATATACTCACCCCAATCCAGGTTATCCTGTATAATTTCCACTTTTACACGACGAGAATCACCCACCGCTTCTAAGTCAGCATTAAGATCTCTTTCAGCTATTAAGAAATTTAAGCCACGCCAGTTTTCCATGGGAGGCTTTGCTCGGGCACGGATCTTAATCGGAATAATCTCCAAATCCTGAGCTAAAGCCATAGCCGTAAAAGACATAACCAGAATTAAAATTAATACAATACTTAATAAATTTCTTGAAACTTTCATTTTTGCTTTCTCCTTTTAATATATTAAAAATTTACTCAAGACATTAGATGAACTGATTTTACTTTCTATCACCTCCTCTTAATTTTATAGAGTACCATCAACAGAAATTCGCTATGTCTAGATGCTCTTATTGCTTCTAATTATTTTTTCTTTCGGATTCGATAAATCGAACCCTTACATCTCTACCATTCTAGATCTTCCTTAATTTTATATACGGTAAAAAATTAATCCAACAACAGTGATTTTTCTGTATTTTTATCAAAAAGATGAATTTTATCTACATTAAAGTGTAATTTAACCTTTTCGCCCATTTCTTTTGTAAATGGAGGAGTAGCAAGCACTTTAATCTGCAAATTCCCCAGTTTGACAGTGACTAAAACTTGCATCCCCATATGTTCAACCACATAGACTTCTGCTTCTTCCCCGTTTTTGTGGTCAATTTTTATATCCTCTGGTCTGATACCCAATACTATTTCATTATTTTGAGAGCGAGATTGAATAAGCTTACCAATCTTTAAAGGAACTTCAATAGTAATATCTACATTCTTTAAAAGAAATTGTTCTTCTGATTGTTCCAGAGAAACATCAATAAAGTTCATGGGGGGGCTTCCTATAAAACCGGCCACAAACAGATTCACCGGTCGATTATATAGCTCATCAGATGAACTATATTGTTGAAGTTCGCCTAACTGTAATAAGGCTATTTTATCAGACATAGTCATAGCCTCTACCTGATCGTGAGTAACAAAAATAGTGGTAATACCCAATCTTCTCTGTAACCTTTTAAGCTCTGCTCTCATCAAGGTTCTAAGCTTGGCATCTAAATTGGAGAGGGGCTCATCTAAAAGTAGGATATCTGGCTTCTTAATTAAAGCTCGGCAAAGAGCCACTCTTTGTTGTTGTCCTCCTGAAAGTTCAGCTGGTTTTCTATCTAATAATTCTTCTATTTGAACTAATTTAGCCACTTCATTGGCTCTTTTTTTTCTCTCTTCCTTAGGAGTTTTCAGTAATTTTAAAGGAAATGTTATATTATCAAATGCAGTCATATGAGGATAAAGGGCATAACTTTGAAAGACCATGCCAATCTTTCTATCTTTGGGTAAAACCTCATTTACAATCTTATCTCCGAAATAAATACCTCCGGTAGTTGGCTTATAAATTCCAGCTATCATAAGTAGGGTGGTGGTCTTTCCACATCCTGAAGGTCCAAGTAAAGCTACAAACTCACCATCATTTATCTCGAGGTTAAAATTATTTACTGCTTTCACTTTTCCAAAGTCTTTGCTTAAATCTTTAAGCTTTACTTCCATTTTCTTTGCTAATCTCCTTATTATTTTTATGCCTTACTTAAGTTAAAAACTACACTAACTTTATGCATTCGATTGCATTTTATTTAAAAATTAAAATAAAGAATTTTTATTAAATAGTTTTTATTAGTTAAAAATGAAAAATAGCAATAAAATTCTTTATTTCATAGTTAAACTATACGACATAACTTTTAAAAATCCTTCTTTTTTTGAAAAATATTTTAAAATTTCTTCAATTAAAAATTCTTATCAAGTTTAGCATTGATAATTTCTTAATAGCTAAAACTATTTTACTATACTTTTCAATAAGAATACAATTAATTAAGAAAACGCATCACAATTATTTGACGAGAAAGAAAAATAAATGATATATTTTAGGAGATTGTTTTTCCGCTTTACTCTTTGCTATAATAAATGGATAAAGAAAGTAAAATTATTAGATTATTAACTTTATATTGGAGATAAAAAATGGAAACTAACACTAAATTTTACGATATAGCCTTTCTAGGACATTACACCAAGGATACAATTATATCTTCCACCGGTACCAGAGTGGTTGACGGAGGAGCTTTTAACTACGGTTCAAATGTAGCTGTGAGAATGGGATTAAAAGTAACAGCAATTACCCGTCTGGCAAAAGAAGATTTTCATGTAGTAGAAAAACTCAAGGGTTTAGGTGTTGATGTATTCGTACATATTTCCCCTCAATCTACATGTCTGCGTCTGGAATATCCTACTTCCAACCTGGATGAACGGGTCATATATGTAACCAGTTCAGCAGGTTCTTTTACTCTTGAAGAAGTAGAAAAAATTCAAGCTAAGGCAATTGTAATAGGTGCATCTATGCGTGATGAAGTTAATTTGGAAGTCATAGAGGAACTTGCGAAAAAGAAAACTATTCTTGCCGCTGATGTACAAAGTTTTATACGAATAAATGATAATGGTAAATTAGTTCATAAGAAATGGCTGGAAAGAGATTCCGTATTTGCTCGCTTGGATATATTAAAAACCGATGCAGTGGAAGCAGAATTGTTGTTCGGAAAATGCGACCTTTATACAGCTGCCAAAAAAATGCACGACTTAGGTCCTCGAGAAGTGGTAATCACCCATCGCGATGGCCTTTTAGTGTATGCTGATGGCAATTTTTACGAAGAGAAATTCTTGCCTAAAGAAATTATAGGAAGAAGCGGTCGGGGAGATACCTGTATTGCTTCCTATGTAGCCAAACGATTAAACGCTTCTCCCCAAGAGGCAACTACTTGGGCAGCGGCTGTAACCAGCCTGAAGATGGAAGCAGAAGGACCTTTTCAACGGACCATTGATGAGGCAAATAATCTTATTCAAAAGAAATATAAATCTTAATTTAAAAAAAATAAAGAAAGTAAAATATTTAATAATATCTCTTTTTTTGAAAATATAATTAACCATTAGTTCTCAATATAAAATTGTAAACTAATGGCTACTCTTATTTTTTGATATCTTCATAAGATAAAATATGCAGGCTATTCTCTTTGAAGCAAAGACTTACTTCTTCTCCTGTAGAAAAATTTCTTTGATCCTGCGGATTGGCAATTTCAACAGTAAAAATATCATCATCTACTTTAATTTTATACACCAGATGAGAACCTAAATAAATTATTTGCTGAATTATTCCGGTAATTGATTGAGGTATTTTCGATTTTAAATCAACTGCCTCTGGTCGAACAAGTAAAAGAATCTTATCCCCTTCTAAAAAAGATAAATTATGCAGGGTAATTTTAAATGTATATCCTTTTACTTCAATTTCTACCTTTTTGGGTGTTAATATCTTATGTACTTTCCCTGCCATAAAATTAGCATTACCAATAAAATCGGCAACAAAATAATTGTTGGGATAGGCATAAATTTGCTGGGGTGTGCCAATTTGCTGAATTTTACCTTCATTCATAATAACGACCCGATCAGAAAGTGTCATTGCTTCTTCCTGATCATGAGTAACATAAACAGAAGTTATGCCAATTCTTTGTTGTAATTTACGTATTTCTAACCGGGTTGATATACGTAATTTGGCATCAAGGTTGGATAGAGGCTCATCAAGTAGGAGTACCTTTGGCTCCATTATCAAAGAACGGGCAAGACTAACCCGCTGCTGTTGACCTCCTGAAAGATGTGCGGGTGAACGCTTGCTTAATCCTTCTAAATCAACAAGGTTAATGATTTTTTCTGTTTTTTCTTTAATATTTTGTGCTGATTCTTTGTGTATTTTCAATCCATAGGATATATTCTCAAATACTGTCATATGAGGAAAAAGGGCATAGTTTTGAAATACCATTGTGGTAGGCCTCTGGTTAGGCGGAATCATGCTAACCTCTTTCCCGTCAATAAAAATCTTACCTGAAGTAGGAATTTCAAACCCGGCAATCATTCTAAGGGTTGTGGTTTTCCCGCATCCGGACGGACCCAGAAGTGTAACCAATTCGCCTTCCTTAACTTTTACACTTACATTATCCACAGCTGTCAGGGCATTTTTTCCACTTTGAAAAACCTTAACAAGATTTTCAAGTACAAGATAATCCTGTTTCATAATTTATCCTTTCATTTTCCTAAAAATTTATCCAACTACATTTATTAATCTTGTTCCTTTACCAATTCGATTTACTATCAGCTGAATGATACCGAGGGCAACTAATACAATAGATATTAATATCAGGCTCATAGCTGCTGCTTGAGCATACTGAGCATTATCTACAAACCCCAACACTGCAATGGTAATTAAATTCCACTTACCGGAAACAACAAAAATTACTGCGCTAATAGCAGTCATGGCCTTTACAAAACTATAGGCTAAACCTGAAAAAAATGCCGGAGCAATCATTGGCAGGGTGATTCTACGAAAAGTAGTATTGCTATCTGCTCCAAGATCAGTAGATGCTTCTTCGATAGAAGGGTCAATCTGCTGAAGAGCGGCGATCCCAGAACGTATTCCCACTGGCATATTTCTAAATATTAAAAGAGTTATAATAATCCAGGCAGTCCCCGTAAGCACAATAGGAAATAAATTGGACTTAACATTAAAAGCCAGTATATAACCTATTCCCACCACGGTTCCCGGAACAGCAAAAGTCAGCATTGACACAAATTCCATCAGACCCTTACCTATAAATTTTTTCCTTATAATAAGGAAAGCAAGAAACATACCTAAAATCCCGGTTATAGGAGTAGCTATGGTAGCAAGGGTTAAAGAATCAATTAGATAATCTTTCCCCACCTGGAATGTTTCTATATAGTTTCTTAAAGTAAGGGTTGCATCAACTCCCCAGAGAGTCTGGAAAGAACCATAAACAATCATACCATAAAAAAGGAAAACAATTACAGCAAAAAAAACACAGAAGGAATATACCGGTGCCTTAATGTACCATTCCAATTTTTTAATTGTAGCTCCGGTAGGTTTTCCGGTAACAGTAACATACGATTTTCTGGAAACCCAATACTTCTGTACGAAAAAGGCTATTAATGTCGGCACCAGAAGGAGTATTGCCAGGGTTGAACCCCTGGGAAGATCATACATGCCGGTAATTTGCAAAAAAGCCTGAACAGAAAGGACCCGGAAATTTCCCGAAATAACCATAGGATTTCCAAAATCAGCCATAGACTGAATAAATACTAATAGCCAGGCACTGGCAATTCCAGGAATTGCTAAAGGTAAAGTTACAGTAGAAAATACTTTGGCCCGAGATGCTCCCAAATCCATAGAAGCTTCTTCCAACGCCGGATCAACGGCTTGAAGGATTCCAAATAGAGTAAGAAAAGCTGTAGGACTGTAAGCAATGGTTTCTACAACCACTAATCCTCCAAATCCATATATGGAATATTTACCAATAATTGTAGATAAAAACGGCGTAAGAACTCCTGTTCTTCCAAAA
>NMQN01000139.1 GCA_003575245.1 Candidatus Atribacteria bacterium 1244-E10-H5-B2
ATATCAGAATAAAGATATATAAGAGGGGGTGATTTTCCCTTCTTATATATCTTTTAAGCGTTCGTCTTCTCTTTAGCATTACACGATAAAAATAATTTAAAATTTTTATTTTCCTAAATTTTAATTATTTTTTGAGTGTTATGCTTCTCTTTTTGCTTTTCTATTTCTGGTATTGTTTTTTGTAAAAGAGGGGTGACTTCCCCTGTTTACAAAAACTATACTCTTTCTCTATCCTTAGCGATACTCTCATCAGGTAAATTACTATTTATCCGGTGAGAGTATCGCTCTTTCTTTGTTTTCCCTTTCTTATCTTCTCTCTCCTCTCCCTGCGATAGGTGAAAAAATCTTAAATCAAAAAGGGTTTTTCTTTTTGTTTTGAGGTATTTTTTACTTATCGCACAAACACAAAGAATCAAAAGGATATAGTCACCGAAAAGGGAGATTAAAAAATTCCCGCTATTATTTCTTTCGTTTATTTTTTATCTCTCTTTTACGGGAAGAAGACTAAATCACAAACGATAACAAAATCACGGAAAGGTTCGCAAACAGGGGCGGGGCAAGGGAGAGAGGGTCTCGATAATGCCTGCGCTTATACTTGTAGAGTAGGAGGTGAATCGACCGCAGTTTTTCCGTCCCCCTTATACTTCCCCCCTAATGAATCATAGCCTAACCTTGTTTTTTTTGCGGTGGCAAATAAAGCGAAGCAACAGCGGGGCATAAGAGCGTTACCTTCTCCTGCATTTATACTTAGAAGCGTCCCCGCGAGTGTAGCTTTTGAGCCAAGGAGCAATAATAAAAAGAAGGGGGATAAGAGGGGGGTTTTAGGGGGGATTGAAGGGGGAAGGAAAATTACCCGCCCCGCGCGTGGTTGAGTTGTTAATTAGAATAGCCGGAGCGAATGAGATTTACCAGGTAAACCCTGCTTAGTAGATATTCACTTAATGAGGGAAATTAGATTAGTTGGAGTGGCCAGAATCGATAAATCGGGATTAGGTGAAGTGGATTAAATTAGATCTAAATTAAGTATGAGCCTTGCCCACCCGGTAATGATTGTTGGGGAGAGAGAAAGAGTGGTCCTAATCAGCCCTAATCAAGAATTTGACATAAAAATATTTTTAGGTATACTTTAGGTATCATCCCAGCAAGATGTTGTATTTTGCTGGCCCCGAGCTGCCAGTGCGCTCGGGTTTTTTTATGTAGTATACTACCAGATATAATCCATCTTAAAGATAATAAAAAATTAGTTTTGTCCTATTTTCAAAATTTGCCCTAATGCCCCACATAAAAATATATTTGAAAGCTTGACAATATAATATATTAATAATTATAATAAATATAGCTACATATAGAAAATTTGGTAATAAAAGATACGAGTGATAAATAAACTTTATTATCGCTTTAACAAAAAGGAGTAAAAGACAATGAGTAAAGTAATGGTCAGAATTGATCTTGAAGAAATAAAAAAAACCATTAGTAAACTTTCAGATAGTGAAAAAGAATCTCTTTTCTTTGAACTCAGCCCTGGTTTGGGCAAGGCTTTACAGAAAATGGAACAGAAGGCTTTAAAGAACCTTCGGGAAGGGAAGACTATCCCTCTGGAGAAAGTTAAAAACAAT
>NMQN01000714.1 GCA_003575245.1 Candidatus Atribacteria bacterium 1244-E10-H5-B2
CCTGATCACTAAAATTTAATTCCTCTAATTCCTTCCTAAGCAATTTATTTTTAGCAGGCGGATTTACCTCTTTAGCTAGCTCTTTCTCTGTTGTAGTCTCTGTATTAGTAACTAATTGCGGATTTGTTAATTTCTTAGTAATTGCGGATTTGTTAATTACTAAGTAATTACGGGTTAGCCTTTCTTCCGCATAATTAACATTAATATCATACCAAGTTACACCTTGGCTATCTCGAAAGTAAATAATAAAGGACTCTTCTTTCTTTATATTATTCTCGGTCTTGCCCAACTTGAAACCTATCCTTTTTATAGCAGTATCAAACTCTCTTCCAGTAAAATATAATTCCTCACACCAGGAATCGCCCTCGACATATAGAGCGTGATCACATTTATCTCTGAATTTATAGAATTTCTTTCTACCATTTTTTTCCCACCAGTATAAAACTTGTTGCAGAAGAATCGTAGATAACACACTCCCGGTGATTTTATTTAATGACCCCCTATAATTTACTAAACTTCTATCCTCCGCAATAATCCTCAGAATATCTACTTTTAAATTTTCAGTCATTTAAATCACTTCCCTTCCTCTATTTGACTTTTTTATTAAGTTTCTATATAATTAATACAAATCGCTTTTGGCTCCGTTCCAATATCGATTTTTTACTATATAAAAAGCCTTCGATCATTCGCATGCTCGGGGGTTTTTTATTTGTTTAGATAGTAGCCAATTTGATATAGGGCGATACCGTTGTTTCGCCATCCTTTAAAGTTGTCGGAGAAGTATCTAATGGCTGTCCATCAATCCTCAAACTTGCCTTAAAAGAAATCATATCAGATTTAAAGCCTAAACTTGTATCGCTTTTTACAGAAATCCCTTCTCTTATTAACATCGCATACCTACTAAAATCGATTAATTGTAAATTCCCACTATCACCAAGTTTCGCACAATGTTCCGTGAAAAGTACCGGTCTTGAAAATAATCGCCAGACCCCACTCACCTCGTTAAAGGCATGGTACCAAGTTCCTGCGGTACCCATGGGTAGGTTCAGCCTCAAAAGTTCTCCTAAATTTGATAGACTCGATAGGAAAATGCTCTTATTGAAACTGGCTGGATGGATCCGAGCTATCATATTTGTAACATTATACACATTTATGGTGTCGGTATCCTGGCCACTCTCTCCAGAAACCTCGATAACGGCATCAGAATTTGTGAACGACAATGGTTTCCCTGCACCTGTCCCCGAATCTGTTAAGACACAAGAATCAATTTCAAAGGCTAATGCTTTAGCAAAAATACCCGATAATAGAGTCTCGGTCTTCACGGATGAATCTTCAACTAGCTCTTCCGAAACGTCGATTAGGCAAGTTTCTTTATTCAATTTTAGCACCAATTGCCTAATTTTCACATTAGTAGATTCGGGATAAGCTGAACCTTCTCCAACCCAATAGGTTGAAACTCCAGCGATATTGCTAGAATGATCGTAATCACTGAGGGCGGGGATGGTCAAAGTATTCCCCTTATTTTTTGCGATGGAATAAATTTTGCACCTTTTCCTACAGATCTCCTCCTCGAGCATCATATCGATGATCTCATTGGAAAATTGGGAGGGCTACT
>NMQN01000762.1 GCA_003575245.1 Candidatus Atribacteria bacterium 1244-E10-H5-B2
GAAATGCTACGAACGATTAAAGAATCGTATATAAATTTATTTAAGGAAAAAAATGACTAATAAAAAAGGACATCTTTATTGGTTACGAAGAAAATTACCCGACCAAAAAGTTTTAGAACGGATGGATTCATTATTAAAAGAACTAAATTTACATACAGTTTGTGATAGTGCCCTGTGTCCCAATCGAGGCGAGTGTTTTAAAAAAGGTACGGCTACTTTTATGATATTGGGGAATATCTGTACGCGAAACTGTAAGTTTTGTGCCGTAGAAAAGGGTAAACCACTCTCCTTAGATCCGGAGGAACCTCATCATATCGCACAAGCTGCCAAACATTTAAATCTTAAACATATAGTGGTTACTTCTGTAACCAGAGATGACCTTCCGGATGGTGGAGCAGAACACTTTGCCAGGACCATTATGGAGATTAAAAAGTTGCTTCCTGAAAGCAACATAGAGGTATTAATACCTGATTTTGAGGGTTCCTGGGGAGCACTCCAAATAGTAATAAATGCTCAACCAGAAGTTATAAACCATAATATCGAAACGGTTGCCCGCTTATATAATTTAGTAAGGCCAAAAGCGGTTTATAAACGTTCCCTGGAGCTATTAAGGCAGGTTAAAATTAGAGATAAAAACATTATTTCTAAATCGGGGATTATGGTAGGTTTAGGAGAGGAAAAGGAAGAAGTTATCGAAGCGATGAAAGATTTAAGAGAAGTGGATTGTGATATTTTAACTATAGGTCAATACTTAAAGCCATCTCCTCACCATTTAAAAGTTAGTAATTATATTCATCCTGATAAATTTGAAGAATATCGAAATATAGGGATGTCTTTAGGCTTTAAATACGTAGCCTCAAACCCTTTGGTGCGCAGTTCCTATCATGCCGGTGAAATATTGAAAAATATAATTTAATTGCATAGGAATTTCCTTCTTCCGAAAGCCCTAATTCGTATCTCGTGAATCGTATCTCGTAAAGAGAATAAAAGTTAGAAGACAGAATTCAGAAGTCAGAATAAAAAAAGGGAAACCCATCCATAACAAGCAATACGCAATACAAAAGAAAAAAGTTTTGAATTTTAAATTATAGTTTTTAGCTTTTTACTTTAAGCTTTTAGCTGTATAATGATAACTGAAAACTGAAAATTGTATTTAAAACTAACGACTAATTTAATAAGTTATTTTTTTTGATATATTTAAATATATCTGATAGAATTAAAATCGATAAATCAAATATAAGAAAATTGACCAAGGATAAGGAGGACAAGTTTGTATGACTGAATATGATATTAATAAAGTAAAAAATATTGCCTTGGTAGGCCATGGTGATTCCGGAAAAACCTCGCTTACCGAGGCTTTGCTTTATGACTCAGGAATGATTACTAGATTGGGAGACATCAAACAAGGTAATACCACTACTGATTATGATCCCCGAGAAATAAAGAAAGGAATAACCATCAATTCATCTTTAGCTTATTTAGATTGGAAGGGTTTGATGGTAAATATTCTCGATACCCCGGGCTACCTTGATTTTATTACTGATACCAAATTGAGCCTTAGAGTTGTGGATAGTGCCATAATAGTTGTATGCGGGGTATCAGGAGTAGAAGTGC
>NMQN01000079.1 GCA_003575245.1 Candidatus Atribacteria bacterium 1244-E10-H5-B2
ATTTCACCTATTTTCCGGAGGAAAACAAAGAAAGTATCTCCGGTAATCAGGAAGAGAAAAAAGAATATATCAGAGAATTTATTTTAGAAGGACGGGAAATCAGTTCTTATTTTGGGAATTTAGATCTATTTGTTAAAGATTTAGAAAAGTGGCAGAAAGAGAAACAGCATATTATTATACTGGTCAGAAATGAAGGGAGGGCCAGGCGTTTAGCGGAGATATTAGAGGAAAGAGAGGTAAAAAGATTCACTACAGGAAGGATAGAAGAATGTGCTAATTTAAAGTCAACTATCTTCATTTCTTATGGTTACTTAAATTATGGATTCAGACTTCCCAATCTCAAAACAGTTTTTATAACCGACCAGGAAATATTTGGCAAGGAAAGAAATAAAAGATATAAATTAACCAGGCGTAAGAGTGAACCTTTTTCTACTATAATGGATATCTCTTCAGGAGATTATGTAGTACACATTGATCATGGTATAGGGATGTACAGAGGGATTTTAAATTTAACCGTTAAAGGAGTAAAAAAGGATTACCTTTTAATCGAGTACGCGCAAGGAGATAAACTGTATGTTCCGGTAGACCAGTTTAATTTAGTTCATAAATATATAGGCCTCAAAGATAAAACTCCCAAGATTTACCGTTTAGGAGGAGTCTCCTGGGGAAAGGCCAAAGGAAAAGCAAAAAGGTTAATTCAAAAATTAGCCCAGGATCTTTATAATTTATATGTTGCCCGTAAAGAAATCAGGGGTTTTGCTTTTTCCAAAGATAATAACTGGCAGCAAGAGCTGGAGATGTCTTTTCCCTATGAAGAGACTTATGACCAATTGCAGGCTTTATCTGAGGTCAAGGTTGATATGGAAGTCGTCAAACCTATGGAGAGATTAGTTTGTGGAGATGTGGGTTATGGTAAAACAGAGATAGCCATAAGGGCTGCCTTTAAAGCGGTATTAGACGGAAAGCAGGTGGCGATTTTAGCACCTACCACTATCCTGGTTCAACAACATTATGATACTTTTCGGGAAAGAATGAACCCCTTTCCTATAAATATAGATATGCTCTCCCGTTTTAGAACCAAACAGGAACAGAAAAAAGTCATCGATGACCTGGAAGAAGGAAAGGTGGATATTGTTATAGGAACCCACCGGTTAATTCAAAATGATATCCGATTTAAGGATTTAGGCTTGCTAATCGTTGATGAAGAGCAGCGTTTCGGAGTCCTTCATAAAGAAAGAATAAAAAAATTAAAAGAAAGCATTGATTCTCTCACCTTAACTGCCACTCCTATCCCCCGTACCCTGCATATGTCACTTATCGGAGTCAGAGATTTAAGCGTAATAAATACTCCTCCTGAAGACAGATTTCCTATCGCTACTTATATCTGCAGGAGAGATGATAAAGTGATGGTAGAGGCGATAAGAAGAGAATTAGACAGGGAGGGGCAGATATTTTTTGTTCACAATCGGGTAAGGAGTATCCAGAAAATAGCTCGGGATTTGAATCGGCTCTTTCCTCAAGCCAGAATCGGAATTGCTCATGGACAGATGGCAGAAGAACAGCTGGAAGATATAATGATTGATTTTTTAGAAAAGAAATATGATATTTTAGTCT
>NMQN01000005.1 GCA_003575245.1 Candidatus Atribacteria bacterium 1244-E10-H5-B2
CATGCGTTATGAATTGGACAGGGCTAACAGGAGATATTATTGAGATATTTTTCCGACTACCCCCGCCCCCCTGCCTTGCGTGTTCTCCGGATTCAGAGAATCCTCAATCAATTGAAGGCTCGAGGACCGAGACAACCGGCCTCAACTTGGCTCAAAATGGATCAATTAGCTTAAATCTCCCTCTTGAGTTAAAAACGTTGGCCTGCCTTGTTCCTTCTTCTCTTCCTTCATCATCAATCTGACCCGATCCTCAATATCTTTTTAAGTTATAGAACCTAATAAAGCTTTTATCTCTTTACTTACTTGACAAACTTGCCTTATTGTGTTATACTTAGTTAGGCTTAAAAATAAAGAGTTTAAGGAGGTTTTTAGAATGTATCTTAAATGTAAATCTAATGTTAAGGTTCACGATGCAGAGGCGGTTGCTAAAGTCTTTTATGATGTGCTTAAAGTCGAGCATAAGATTGATCAGAACAAAGAGCATTTCTGGGTTATGGGTTTGACTACCAAAAAACGGGTCTCATATCTTGAATTAGTCAGTTTAGGTGATCTTGATCAGAGCTTGGTCCATCCCCGGGAAGTCTTTAGAAGTGCAATATTTAAAGGTGTTTACAGTCTGATAATCTGCCACAATCACCCCAGCGGAGAGTCCAGTCCAAGCGAAAACGATAAAAAAGTAACAGATAGATTAGTTATGGGAGGCGATATTTTAGGGATTGAAATTTTAGATCATATAATCCTAGGGGACAAGAATATCTTTAGTTTCAAGAAAGAAGGAATTTTAGATGAGGAAATGATATTATGAAAATAAAAACAATAAAAAAAAGTGAATTAAGGGAGCTGGTTAAGACTAAAACTCTTCGGGAAATTGGTAAAATTTATGGAGTAACCCACGAGAGGATCCGTCAAATATGCGTTATGTGGGATATACCCAGGAGGGGCTGGAATAAAATCAAACTGGTAGACGATGAGACAAAATAATACAAAATAAAAAGTACTTTCATAGCTTCCCGATAATCAAATTTAGGATATTCTTTTAATCTTTCTATAAAGGCATAGACATCAATCTTTATATTTTCTTTATTTTTCCGCATTTAAAACCCCTTTTAGATCCCAAAGCCATTAATAACTTCTTTATTTTCATCATCATTGATTCCAATGTAACGGAAAGTTACTTTAATATTCCGGTGATTTAATAGATTAGAGATCCGTTCAATACTTACGCCCTGCATCCTCATGTGATAGCCGAAGGTTTTTCTTAAAGTATGGCCTCCAACCTTACAGTCAAGCCCTACATCTTTACACCATTTATTTATTAACTGATAGGCTCTGATCCTGGTAATCGGATTATTCTTTTTTGATTTTTCGTTAGTGAATAGGTATTGATCCAGGTTAAATATTCCGGTCTTTTTTAAATAATGATTCAAGGCTTCTTTGATCTGTTTATTAAAAAACACTTTCCGGGTCTTTCCGGTCTTTTGCTCTTTGATATCTAAATAGTCTTTTAGATTTCCCTGGCTATCTTTAACATCTTCAAGTTTCAGGGATAATATATCCCCGATTCGTAGGCCGGAGTTAATACCAAAAACGAATATTAAATAATCCCGGGGATT
>NMQN01000210.1 GCA_003575245.1 Candidatus Atribacteria bacterium 1244-E10-H5-B2
TCATAAAGAAAGAATGTAGGTTTGAAGAATCACAGCGGTAGAATAATGTTCTCCTGCGAAACATCACTATAAACTATCAGACTTTTAGACTTTATAAAGTGTGAAAAAAAGAGTAAACATTAACTTCCGTGCAAGACCTTGCACAGAACAAAAGATATAATCCCAAATGTTTCTCCTAGCGAAAAAATATTTATTAGTTAAAATATACAAAAGAAGGTAAAAGGAAATGGAAAATAAAACCTGTTATAGCTGTAAGAACTTTAAATTGTTTACTATAAAGGAGATGAAGCAAGCCTTTAAGATATATGAAGGAATCAAAGAAATAAATCCCGGCGGGATAGTATTCATAGGCCGGTGTAAATTCTTTTTGAAGTACCCTTCCCGGCAAAGAGAAAAATATTCCTGGCAAAGGAGAAACGAAATAGATCAGGGGGATATATTAGAGATAAAGAGCCGGGGATGTTTGCATTATAAGTATAGCCGAAACGATCTAGAGTCTCAAAGGGAATTTGGCAGGCGGTGGAATCAAGCTCGTATGGTGTTGGCTGAGAATAGTCAAGAGCCGGCGGAATTTAGTTTGGCAGATCTGATGAAAATGAAATTCCCGGAGCCTATTACAGAGAATTTTTATTGTGAAGGTTACGGGGAATGGGTTTATGAATGCCCTAAAAACTATATCAGAATATCATTATCAGAAGAAATAAGAAAGCCTATAATAGGAATTGCCTGCTATGCTGGCGTTGGTTGGTGTGATCTCTCAGATGAAGAGATTGAAGAACACCGCCAGGGAAGAAAAAAATATATGTATTGGGGCAAAAACACAAAAGGAGGTTGAAAGATGAGAAAACAAAGCAGAGATGATAGATTGAAAAGATTAAAAGAAGGGTGTTGTCCGGTCCACGGGATAGGTATGGGGCAGGTTGGTTTATCGGATGACAGGAGCGCCTTTATTATGGAATGCCCCCGAAAGGATTGCAATATCCGGACCTTCGAGGAAGATGCAGAAGATGGGTCAATTGTGAGTATAAAGCTATTTCCAGAATTTGAATACTTGTTAGGAAAAAAGGAATTAGAGGAATTAGGTGAATCAAAAGAACCAATAAAAGACAAAAGGAAAATTATAGTAAAGCTGAAGAATTTTCGTGAGATAAAAATAGATGAAGCCAGAGCGACAGAGATAGTTGAATGGTATGTGAAAACAGGTTATGATGTATCAATTAATGCGGGATGTTCAGGATGCAATTTAGACCCGATATCGCTTATAAAATTATTATCTTTATTCGGTAATTCTAAGGACTTGGAGAGAGATTTTAGATGTTTAGTTGGTGAGTTATTTAAAGAAGAAGAAGGAAGATAGAAAAATAAAGGGAGGATTTTTTGAAGTGAAGCTAAAAAATTTTTATGAGATAAAATCGATAGACGAGACCAGGGCTAAAAAGATAATTAAATGGTATGAAAGCTCAGGATATCAGATAGCATATGCGGGAGGCTTTACTCAGTGTCTTACCTCTTTAGAACTAATACAATTACTTATAATATTAGGTAATTCAAAAAATATAGAAAGAGATATCATTAAACACGCTAATAAATTATCAAGACCATATATCG
>NMQN01000138.1 GCA_003575245.1 Candidatus Atribacteria bacterium 1244-E10-H5-B2
TGGGGAGATTTTTATGGATATAATTGTTGCAGGTCATATTTGTTTAGATATTATTCCGGATTGGAGGATTGGGAGTATTAAGACGATTATTCCCGGACATATTCTGGAAATGTCAGGATTGAAATTATCGACCGGGGGAGCTGTAGCTAATACAGGAATAACTCTCAAAAAATTGGGTATTAGTACAACTTTGTTAGGAAAAATTGGGTCAGATGCCTTTGGAAAGGTTATTATAGAGATTTTACAGAAAGAAGACAAAACTATGGTAGAAAATATGATTATTAGCAAAGATGAGATTTCTTCTTATACTATTGTTTTAAATCCACCAGATACTGATCGGGTCTTTTTACATTATCCCGGATCTAATCATACCTTTAATGCGAATGATATTCCTTATGAAAAAATAAAAAGTGGCCGCATATTCCATTTTGGATATCCTCCTTTAATGAAGAAATTTTATGAGAACGCGGGAGAAGAACTGGTAAAAATGTTTCGAAAAGTTAGAAAGATGAATATAATTACCAGTTTGGATATGGCTATGCCGGACCCTGAATCTCCTGCCGGTAAAATAGATTGGTACGAATTCTTTAAAAACGTTTTACCTATGGTAGGTATTTTTATGCCCAGCATTGATGAACTGTTGTATATGCTAAATCCAGAGAAATTTTATAAAATTTCAGAGAAGAAAGAAAGAATTGATGTTTTACTATTAGATCAAATAGCCAGGCAATTAATTGATTACGGAATGAATGTGGTTGCAATAAAGTTGGGTGACCAGGGTCTATATTTGAGAACACACCGAATAGAAAAAAGTAATTTATCGAGGATAATTAACCCCAGCCAGTGGAATTATCGGCAGCTTTTATCCCCTTGTTTTGCAACGGAGGTTAAAGGAACTACCGGAACCGGAGATGCCACTATTGCTGGGTTTTTAGCTCAACTTTTAGAAGGAGGAGAACCGGAAAAGGCTATTACCTTAGCTACTGCTGTTGGTGCCTGTTGTGTGGAAGCGATTGATGCTACCGGAGGGATTCGACCTTTACCTGAAGTTGTAAATAGAGTAACTTCTGGGTGGAAACGCTTATCACTTTCTATTCCAACAGACAATTGGAAATATGATTACCAATATAAGATTTGGAAGGGTCCTGAAGATCAGGTTGGATGATTATTTTTTAGTTTTAAAAATGATGAGAGTAAGAAAGGGAGAAAAATGAAAGAAGAAGAAAAAAAAAGTATAAAGGCGAAAGCTCTTGAATATTTTCAAAAAGCAGGCATTGTTCTTTCTTCACAAGAGAAGAAAGATATGGAAATTGCCGATCTTGGTCTAAATGATTTCGAAAGAACAGGTGTTGTTTTAGTAGTATATATAAATAACTCGAGGTATTGTGCGAAAGAAATGGTTTTGTTTCCTCATCAAACCTGTCCTGAACATTGCCATCCTGATCATAAAGGTATGGAGGGAAAAAGGGAAACATTTCGTTGTAGATATGGTAAGGTATACCTCTATACAGAAGGTGAGAAAAGCGAAAATACCAATAAAAATAAAAGCAATGACTGTTACATTAGGAATAATCGATACTAGATGTTTTAATTCTTCTCTGCTC
>NMQN01000544.1 GCA_003575245.1 Candidatus Atribacteria bacterium 1244-E10-H5-B2
TACTAAAGAAATTCGGAATATTAAAGAGAGATTAGAGGCAGAATTAGAGGATAAAAATTTACCATTTCAAAGAAAAGTAGAAGTTGAATCGCTTATTATTCATTTAAACGCTTGGTTAGAGTGGAGAGATTACCAGGAAAAGAGGGCCATGAGAACCAGAATCCATCCGGAAGTATTATAAAGAAAGGATTCAATTAAAATAACTCGGCGATCCGGGTTTTTTTCCATATTTACCCGGATTGCCTTTACCCTGCTCCCCTTGCTTTTTGGTTAACCTTTTCTTGAGGGGGGCAGGGAGGCTTTAAAAATATTAAAAGAAAGTTAGTCGTTGGAGAAAATCGCTACATAGCGATAATTCAATTAGGAGATAAAAAGATGATTAAGAAATTTATTTTACAAGTAATTGATAATTTTAGTAAATATTTAGGTTGTAAGGTCAAATGGAGCTAAAAAATGAGGGATTTAAGAAGTCTACAAGTTATAAACGACTTTTTTGAGAAAGAAAAAAAAATAGAAAAAGAAAAGAAAAAAAGAGCAAAATACCAGTCGAGTCCAATAAATCGGAAGAAGAAAAAACAAAAGAAGAAGCCAAAAGTGAGGTAGACAATATATGGCTAAAAACGTAAAATTCAGGACAAAAGAAAGTTTTTGTGCTAATACAGCAGAGGCTAAAGAAAGATCACAAGAGGGGCTAAGACGATATAGGGAGAAAGAAAAGACCCCTATCGCAGACTTTTTTACTGTCCAAAAATATAGGAGAGATATCATCCAATTTGCCGAAGAACAGTTTTATATCCCGGAGACAAGAAAGCCGATAATATTAGAGGAATTTCAGAAGGATAAGATTTTCAGACCACTATTTTACGGGGACCGAGAATTCACCATGGCGCTAATCGGCCAGCCGAAAAAATCGGGAAAATCCTGCCTAGCTTCCCTCATAGCCTCGTGGTACCTCTTTACACAGGGGGCACGAGCCGGTGAAGATGTCGAAGTCCTCCTTTGTGCTGCTGATAAAGATATGGCAAGTTGGGTCATATTTAACAAATTGGTGAAGTCAATCAAAATGAACGATAAGATGAGAAGACAAGCTAAAATAACTACTGATTCGATTATCATACCTTCTAAAAATTCAGTAGTTAGGGTATTAGCGACAGACGTTTCAGCAGCTGGGCAAAATGCCGATCTGGTTGTTTTCGATGAGCTTTATTTGTATAGATACGAAGGGATGAAGGACTTTTTCGAAATCCTAACCACCGTCCCCACAAAACCACATCCGTTGATTTTGATTGTGAGCACTGCTGGTTTTACAGACGACGAAGATGACCTACTTTTTAGCCTCTATACCAAAGGTCTTAACCTACCAAAAAAGCCCGATCCCTCTTATTATTTCTTTTGGGACGACGGACCAGAGGCAAACCGCATGCCCTGGCAAACTCAAAAATACCTAAAACAGCAGGAGGGAAGGCTACGCCCCGCTACATTTCAGAGGTTCCATTATAATTACTGGACTTCGGGTCTGGAGATATTTATTAATTCCGAGGATTTAGATGCCTGCATTGATAGTAAGCTGAGGCCACCGCTACCCTCTAAGGGCATAAGTATAATAACCGGCGTAGATATAGGACTACGGCATGATACAACCGCCATAATTAGCCTTACCAGGAAAGATAATAAGATTCAATTAGTGGATTGTAAGACATTCCAGGGCAAAATTGGCCGAGAGGTACAATTAGAAGAACAGGTAGAAGCGTATATCCTAAAATTAAAACAAAATTTTGACCTCAAAGAAGTACTTTTTGACCCTTACCAGTTTACCAGGTCAGCTCAAACACTAACCACTAAAGGTATTAAAATGACCGAATTCCCGCAAACTTTAGACCGGTTGACACAGATGAGCCAAAATTTATATGATTTAATCCGTGGTGGTAATATAGTATTTTATAGGCATAAGGAACTCCGGAAACACCTACTTTCTGCAAAGGCGCAGGAAAGTAATCGGGGTTGGAGACTGGTCAAGAGAAAAGCCTCGTCTAAAATAGATATCAGTATTGCCCTTGCTATGGCCTGCCAGGGAATAGTAAATAGCGGTATTGATACCGGAGGCCCAAGGGTCAGGTGGATCGGTGGAGACGAAGACGAAGAGGATGAGGGAAACTGGGTAGGTATTGGGGATCGTGGCAGTAATTTACTGCCAGAACATGATCATACAGATTTAGTTTGACTTCTGTATGAAGTTATATTATGGTATCTATAACAAAACGAATTAGGACTGAATATACATAAAATGGAGGTGTAGAAAGATGGAGAGGATGCCACCAACAAAAGTATTTCAGGGTAAAAGATATTTTATAGTAGAGGATCTAGCCAAAATTTTAAGCCTAACTCCGTTATCGGTTCGAAATTATCTGTCATCAGGGAAAATCAAATCCATAAAAGTGGGTATGAGATATTATGTCGCGGAAAAAGATTTAATTGACTTTTTGGACGGTGGTAGGTTCACTAAACCAGATGAATTTGCAAGCCAGGTTAATGAAGCAATTAGGCGGACTTTTGAGGCAAATGTCGAGTGGTTAGCCCACCGGGTGAAAGAATTAATCATTGATGACTTGACTAAAGCATACCGGGGGGATATTACAAAGATCGACAGGACAGTGTAAAACTAACAGAATTTCACGATGATGATAGTCCAGTTATGCAAAAAAGATATAAGGGGGCAAGTCGAGTTAGGGGGCCCCCGCCGGAGAAATCTGGTTTCTTTACTCCTAACCATACTCACTTCCTAGGTCTCAAGAGCTATCAATTATATGGTACACGTACATATAACGGAGATAGACCACGACAGTGGGCCTAACTGGAACAAGGGGAGGTAGAGGTTTTTGTTTATTTCCCTCTACCTTCCCCCCATAAGAACAGAAATAGAACATTTAAAAAATAATAGCTTAAAGCAGTTAGACGCTGAAATATCAGGGTTTGCTCCTGGAGATATTACCGGTTGGAGATTGTAAAGCTGAAAGGAGCAAATTTTAATGCGATACACAATTAAGGAAATCGCCGAATTAGTAAGTAAATCTGTGGACGGGCAGCTGGAAGAAGCGGTGCAGAAAGAGGTCCAACCATATCTCGATGAGGCCATTGAAAAACTGAATCAGCTAAAGCCAAATAAAATGGCTGGAATCTGGCAAGGTGCAGACGACAAGCCTACCGGGTTATCTTTTGAAGACGCAGAGGGCAGGATACACAAGGCAATATCGTTAAAGGAAAAGCTTTATACCGGTGAAGAAGATTTTTCTGTTGGGAAAATCGTTCGGGCTAAAATCTTAGGTGATTTTACCGACCTTAACAGCTATGAAACTAAAGCGGCAGGCGAGGGCGTCGGCGCCCTAGGCGGCTGGCTTTTACCTGAGACCATAAGTTCAAGACTGGTAGATTTGGCCCGAAATAAATCTTGTGTTATGCAGGCCGGGGCAACTACAATGAAAATGCCTACGCCAGAAATGAGACTAGTGAAATTAGTTTCCGATCCAACCGCCCATTTCAGAGCAGAACACGCCGCAATCACAGAATCAGACTGGCAACTTGAGCCTCTGAACTTAAAGGCTATGACTTGCGGCTGTTTAGTAAAATCGAGTATAGAACTTCTCGAAGATGCGAAAAACGCCGGGTCTATGTTAGAGGCCAGTATGGCGGCAGCCATCGCTTTGGAAATGGACAGGGTAGCCCTCTATGGGAGCGGTACTAACGAACCAAGTGGTCTTGACGTACTAACTGACGTGGAAACCATTTTAAAGGGTGCAAATGGCGCAACGATAGCAGATTTTGACGACTTCTCTAATGCGGTAGAGGATATTTATAATAACAATGGCATACCTAACGCAGTGATAATGGCCCCGAGAACTTACTTTACGATCGACCGCTTGAAACAGGCAACGACTAACGATCCGCTAGTTGGGCCAGAATCTTATCAGAATCTTAGAAAGTTTGTAACTAACCAGGTGTCAATTGTCGATACGCAAGGTACGAGCTCAGCAGCTTCTAAGGCCTTTATTGGAGATTGGAAGCAGATTCTATATGCCATAAGAAAATCGCTTGAAATAGAGATCGCTAAATCAGGCGCGACCAATACTTTCGCGAAATGTGAAGTACAGATAAGGCTGAGAACGAGATTTGATATTGCGTGCCTCAGACCTAATCATTTTTGTAAAATTTACGGAATTATTATCTAAAAATAATTCAAGGTGGTGATATAAACAATTTAAAAAGAGGTGAATGATTCATGAATAAATCATATGAAAATTTAGATATAGCGATAGGCCTGGAGCCACAAAGTATAATCAGTACCAATGTTACCGGGCCATACTATTCTATGGAAGAATACCGGGAATGCCTGGCAGTTACGAATATCGGAAATATAAGCGCAGGCGGTACGGTGGCCACGCAGCTCATTCAAGCATCTTCGAGTACCGGTGCTTCAGCTGCTGACCTTACTTCAAGGGTGGCAACGGTAGCGGCTAACGTGAAGGTTAAGGCTTTAACTGTAACATGTAGCGGTGGGACTTCAGGAGATACGATAACTTTTACAATTGATGGGACTGCCTATGCTTATACAGGAGCTGAAAGTGCTTCTTCTTCTGGTGGTGAATGGTCTTCTACTGGTGATGATTCTGCCGACGTGGTAGGAATATTGGCTTGCATAAACGATCCTACTGTCGGTTTTGATACTGATAAGGCCTTCGCAACTGCAGCTGATGCAGTATTAACTGTAGAGGCTAAGGATGGTTATTATTTAGATAGTATTGCCGAGACTGGTGCCTTTACCACTTTCGCAACCACGAAGGCGAATAGCTATGTATGGTTCAGCGGAGAAGAATTAACGACCGGCTTGCCCTTTGTAGCGACAAAAATTACGACCGCATCGAATACGGGAATTTGCTCGGCGGTACTGATCAGGGGGAAGAAGAAGGGAGCGATCGATGAGAAGGTAGGAGCACAATATCCTGCAGCTATATAACAAAATAAAAAATGACCCGCCTCCGGAAAGAGATGAGCCATTTTTTATTATGACGATAGACCCGGATAAGGGTCTTCTCATTAATACTATAATAAATATGACTGGAAAAGTCAAGTTTAAGGTAAATTATGTATCCGGCAGGTGGACCATCGATCCCATCTGCTTTCGCCTGGCTGGTGATTAAGGAGTTTGGTTGTCCTTTCGCTTTGATTGCTGGCCAGGTAAGGAAAGGACAGGTTTATATGAAGAAAAAAGAATTTAAAGAAAAAATGAATTTAGAAGCTCAAACAATGGTAAATTTATATCCAGAGTTAAACCAAAGTGGCTATCTCAATAACAAAGGGAATGTATTACCTAAAGGGGATTGGGAGCCATATTACCCTACCTCACAGGGCTTTGTAAAGCAAGACCTTATTTCCGTGCTTACAAGAAGCGATTTTAGAATATATTATTACTTACAGAGCGTATGCGACAAGTGGAGAAATACACAAGTAAAAACCGAAGTAATTATTGAGGATTTAAAACTATCAGAGGACACTATTAAAAATTCTTTAAGAAAGTTAGAATTTTATCACTTCATTAGTAGGAGAACTTTCTTTGTAGGCACGAACTATAAAAGACGAATAATTGTGCTTTTAAGGTGGGATACTGCTTATAAATTATTATTAAAGGAAGGCAAGATACAGGCAAATAATGAGAATGATGTATATTTAATCACTCCATATTTACCAAGTATCAAGAGAGCGGAAAAAGACAAAAAAAGAAAAAAAGTTGGTGAATACCACCCTATACTGTAGGCACCCGGAAAAAGTAAAAATGAGAAAAAAAGTTGGTGAATACCACCCATTGAGGGGGGGGTGAATACCACCCATTACTGTAGGCACAATAGGTAAGTAGTTATAGGTATGTATTTCTTAGGATTTTCCTGGTGTTTAATTAAGGGTATTTAAAGCGAACCCCACTATCAAAAAAAGAAGGATCAAAAGGATAGAAAAATAAAAAGAGGGTTTGGGGTGAACATAGGTTTTTTGTTTAGTTTAGGTAATATTAAAAAAAGGAGGTGAACATTAAAAATGCAACAAGATGAAGAAGGCATATTTGAAGAAGAATTTAAAGATTTAGAGAACTTGACCGTTGAGGAGTTAAAGGAACGAAGTAATAAAATAGTAATAGATTTGCAGGAATACCAAAGAATATCAGAGTTAAGAAGAGAAGCAATAGTAATGGTTTTAAGAGCGAAGAGAACGGTAGAGATTTATAAAAGAGATGGGCTTAAAGGCGTATATAAATATTTTGATTTTTATAGGCGTTATCCCTGCAGCAAAGAAAGAAGTTATTGGGAAGGTGATGTACCCTTCTAAAAAAAAAGAGGATTTTTTGGAATGGCCAAAGAAAGATTAAGCAAACTACAAAAGTGGATCCTGAATAAATGCTATGAGCGGGGAGAAAAATATGCTTATGTTGTACGACGTGGGCAGCTGGTGAGGGAATACTGTCAAGAGTTCAAAATCGGTCGTTATGCAGAAAGTGATGACCA
>NMQN01000904.1 GCA_003575245.1 Candidatus Atribacteria bacterium 1244-E10-H5-B2
TGAGTGGGACCATCTTCTCCCACCATTATAGAATCATGGGTAAAAATATAGATTACCGGGAGCCCCATTAAGGCAGCCATTCTAATAGCCGGACGCATATAATCAGAAAAGACAAAAAAGGTGGAACAATAAGGTCTTAAACCCTTGTGTGCCGCTATACCATTAACAATTGCTCCCATAGCATGTTCCCTAACTCCAAACTTTAAGTTTCTGCCTGTAAAACTGTTTTTTTGAACTTCTACATAGTTATTAAGATATGTTTTGGTAGAAGGAGATAGATCTGCTGAACCTCCGATAAGATAAGGAATTTTATCGGCAAGTTTATTCAAAATTATTGATGACGCTACTCGGGTAGCTACCGGAGATTTTATTTCTAAACTATCCAGCTCTAAATCTTGAGGGACAATTAAATTTAAGGCTTTATCCCGTTGTTCTTTGAGTTCAGGATATTTTTGAGCCCATTGGGTGAATTTATTTTCCCATTCTTCTCTCTGCTTAATAAGCTGTTTTTTTCGCTTTTTAAAAAATTCTTTAACCTCAGGTGAGACGTAAAATTTCTCCTCCAGAGGTAATCCTAAATTTTTCTTTAAACCTTTTACCTCTTCTTCTCCCAAGGGTGCGCCATGACAACTGCTGGAATCCTGCTTGGTGGGGGCGCCATAACCAATATGGGTTTTGGCTATAATCAAAGTGGGTTTATCTTCGGTCTCTTTGGCTTTAATAATAGCTGCTTTAAGTTCTTCAATACTGTGACCGTTAATATGGTCAATTACTTTCCAGTTGTAAGCCCTAAATCTATCTTCTACCGATTCGCTAAAAGTTGCCTTGGTCTCCCCGGCAAGGCAGATATCATTATCATCATAGATAATGATTAATTTTCCCAGACCCAGGTGTCCGGCCAGTGAGGCGGCTTCAGAAGTAATGCCCTCCATCATACAGCCATCACCTAAAAGAGTATAAGTATAATGATCAACAATTTTATAATCCTCTGTATTAAACCTGGCTGCTAACATCTTTTCTGCTAATGCCATTCCCACAGCATTGGTAAAACCTTGTCCCAAAGGTCCGGTAGTGACTTCCACCCCGGGAGTCTCCCCATATTCAGGATGACCGGGAGTTTTAGAATCAAACTGTCTGAATCTTTTTAAATCCTCCAAAGAAAGATTGTATCCCGAAAGATGTAACAGGGAATACAACCAGGCTGAACCATGTCCGGCAGAAAGCACAAAACGGTCTCGATCCGGCCAATCTGGGGCAGAAGAATCGTATTTTAATACATCTCCAAAAAGTACTGCTCCAATTTCTGCACAACCCAGGGGTAATCCCGGGTGACCGGAGTTAGCAGCCTCTACCATATCTACAGCTAATCCTCTTAATATATTGGCAATTTTATTAAACAATTTAGAAATTCCTCCTTTTCTTCTACCTATTGATATTTAGTATTTTACATTTATTTTTTTTTATTTACAAACATTTTTGTTTATATTTTATTATTAGTGTAAACTTTAGTGGCGGCAATTAGATAAAAAAGTTATGCTTACGTCTTTTCTCTACTTTCCCTTAATTTATTTTCTTTCTCTTTCTTAACTCGATACTCGATACG
>NMQN01000828.1 GCA_003575245.1 Candidatus Atribacteria bacterium 1244-E10-H5-B2
ACAGGAAGCTATTTTAGGTGCACTACGTGGTGGGTATATAAATATTATTGTTACTAATAAAAGAGTTGCCGAGTATTTAATGAACAATATAAGATGATTTAAATTATGGAATATGTGTAAAAAGTGTAAAAGGATTAATTTAGTTTTAGGGATAAAATTGAAAGCAGACAAAGCAATGGAGTAAATATTATGTTTAATTCTTATATAGATATAGACAAAATATAAAAAAAGGGAATAGCGTTGGAAGAAGTTTACAGGTTAGCTTTTAATTTTTGGGATGAAAAAGAGAAAGAAATATTCGAAAAATCTGGTGGGCATATAGATAAATGTCCTGCTGTAGTGGCTAAAACTGCTCAGTGAACTTTTAAAATCATTGAAGAGGAAATTAATAAAAGTAAGGATAAGAGAAAGTGATATGAAGGTAAGTAGAGAACAGAAAATTAACATGTATAGAACCATGATTAGAATTCGTAAATTCGAAGATAAGCTTGAACAAATATATCGGGATGGAAAATTAAATGGACACTCACATACCTGTCATGGAGGAGAGGCTGTAGCAGTTGGTGCCATAGAGGCTCTTTCCGAAAAAGATATTATCTTTTCGAATCATCGAGGACACGGTCATTATTTAGCCCGAGGAACTTCTCCTAAAAATATTATGGCTGAATGTTACGGTAAAGTTACCGGGACAAATCAAGGGAGAAGTGGAAGCATGTATCTGGTTGATACAAAAAGAGGAATGCCGGTGGCAAGTGGAATTGTAGGAGGTAATATTTGTCTGGCTGCCGGTTCAGCTTTAGCCAGTCAAATAAAAAAAGATGATATAGTGACTTTAAGTATTTTTGGAGATGGAGCAACTAATATAGGCTTTTTTCATGAGGCACTAAACATGGCTTCTGTATGGAATCTACCCATTATATTTCTTTGCGAAAATAATCAATATGCTGAAGCAACACACAGAGAACAACATCAAAAAATAAAAAAGATATCTAATCGGGCGAGCAGTTATGCAATGCCTGGAGAAACCATTGATGGAACAGATGTAATTAAAGTATATGAAACGGTTAAAAAAGCAGTAGAAAGAATTCGTCGGGGGGAAGGTCCTGTTTTTATAGAATGCGTAACTTATCGATTAGCAGGGCATTCAGCAGGGGATTTGGGTGCTTATAGACCAAAAGGAGAAGAGGAAGAATGGAGGAAGATGTACGATCCGGTCAAAAAATATAAAACAAAGCTCTTTAAGGAAAATATATTATCTTTCGAAGAAGCAGAAAAAATAGAACAAGAGATTCAAAAGGAGATAGGAGAAGCAATAAAATTTGCCGTTGAAAGCGAAGAACCGCTTGCCGAAACAGTTGGTAAATTTGTATATCAGGAGGAAGTTAATGGCTAAGATCATGTATATTGAAGCCTTAAAATCTGCTTTAAGAGAAGAAATGCGTAAGGATGAAAATGTTTTTGTTATGGGAGAAGATGTGACCAGATACGGATTTGGTATAAACAGAGGATTGGTAGATGAATTTGGTCCAGACAGAGTAAGAAATACTCCTATTTCAGAAGCAGCAATTATCGGTTCAGCAGTAGGAGCAGCCCTGCGAGGGA
>NMQN01000622.1 GCA_003575245.1 Candidatus Atribacteria bacterium 1244-E10-H5-B2
TATATCATGCAAAGATTCAAAATTGCCAGTATGGGATGCACAATTTAGCAGGAGCATCTGGGTGGTGTGCTTTTGATTATAATACGCATACTTATTTTGGCTCGGGAGATAGAATCTGTTACCACGGTGTATGTGATATTTTTCGTCTACCCAAATTCGCAGCTTATTTTTACAAAAGTCAAATGGATCCAAAAATAGAAAAAGTTGTATTTATTGCCAGGTATTTAATCCCTTCTTTTAACGAAGATTACGGAGATAAAGTTATCGTTTTTAGCAATTGTGATGAAATTGATTTATATGTAGGAGAGAAATATATTAATTCTACTAAACCTGATCGAATTAATTATTCAAATTTACCTCATCCTCCCTTTATTTTTAAAAATTGTAGTTGGTGGGAATGGGGGGCAAGTAATATTACCAGTCTTAAAGCAATAGGGAAAATAAATGGCAAAGAGGTGGCTCAACATGAAATTTATCCTTTTGGCAGACCTAATAAATTAGTGTTGAAACCCGATTATACAGAATTAATTGCTGATGGAGCCGATTGTGTACGAGTTGTAATTGAATTACAAGATAAAAATAGGCAAATATTACATTTGTCTCATCACCCTGTTTTTTTTGAAATGGCAGGTCCTGGTAAGTTAATTGGTGAAAATCCTTTTAGCCTGGAAGCAGGGAGGGGTGCGATATTTATTCAGGCAGGTCGTGAACCCGGGAAAATAGGTTTAAAGGCTTATGTTAATGAATTGCCACCTGCTGAGATTACAATTAACATTATTGCTATGCAAGAAGAAACTGTGCCAGTTAAAAATCTATAGCATAGAAGATGGAGCGAGAAAATTGTCTATTAAAATATCAAATGATAAAAAGAAATGGTTTTTAGAAACTAAAAATACAGCTTATGTAATAGGGGTAGATGAAGATAAAAATTTGCACATCTTTATTGGGGAGAAAAATTACCTCCGATAAAATTAAAAGGGCTTACTAGTGATTCTTTGTACGAGTATCAAGATGAAAAGAAAAAAATAATATTAAGCGGTAAAGCTTTAAAAGAAATAGGATTGAAAATTGATTTAAAAGGTGATTTTGATAGTAAATTAATTATTCTTGAGAAGGAAAATAAGAGAAATGATTAAGAGATATAAAAAAGTTATTTATTGGACTTTTAAAATATTTAAACTAAAAATAATTTGTGAAAAATAATATGGAATTGGCATAAGGAAGGAAATTTTTATGCAGATATATAAGAAAAGAATTAAAAAAGAAGATGGTCGTTATTTAATTTATTATACTTTTACCGAGGAAGAGGAGGAGGGCAGGGATGTTAGAGCTGAGATGGAATCCCATCCTGAAACAATGGATAATAATAGCTACTCATCGGCAGAACAGGACTTATAAACCTCCGAAAGATTATTGCCCTCTCTGCCCTACAAAAAAGGGAGGCTTGTCTACGGAAGTACCGGCCGAAGATTATGATATAGTAGTTTTTGAAAATAAATTTCCTTCTTTGCAACAGGACTCACCAGAAGTAACCGAAAAAGATCCTAAATTTTTTAAACATGACAAGGCTCAGGGAATTTGTGAGGTAGTTCTATTT
>NMQN01000287.1 GCA_003575245.1 Candidatus Atribacteria bacterium 1244-E10-H5-B2
GGGACTTTGGATACAGACCAGGTAAGGAGGTTGAGAGGATGAATCTATCGAACCACATTCCCATATTAATAGTAGCTATACCTCTATTGGCAGCCTTTTTAGTTCCGCTTATCGGTCGGATAAATAAAAAAGCTACGGGGATTCTTACCACCCTTGCTTTAAGTGTAAGTTTAATTTTAACTATTGCATTAGCGGTTAAAATACTAACAGTTGGTCCTCAAGTTTATGTCTTTGGTGCAACATCTCCTTCTTTGACTTTACCTTCAGGGTTAAAATTTCCCATCAGGATTATGTTTCAGATAGATGCTATGGGAATATTTATGGGCTTGATTACTGCAGTTGTTTCATTTATAGGAGCAGTTTATTCTTTAATTTTTATGAAGCAGCATAGCGGACTTGATAAATATTATTCCCTTTTATTACTTTTAACTGTAGGTATGTTTGGAATGGAGTTTACCGGTGATGCATTTAACTTCTTTGTATTCCTGGAAATTGCTTCAATCGCCTCTGTTGCCTTAATTTCTTTCAGAGGAGTTGATTTGGGTGAACCGGCGGAAGCGGGCTTTAAGTATATGGTGGTTAGTTCAATATCTGCTCTTATGGTTTTATTTGCTGTAGGAATATTTTATGGGCAATACGATCTTCTTAATTTTGCAGCTTTAGCCAGCGTGATTAAATATTCTCAATTGGACAAAATTGCTTTAGGACTTTTAGTACCAGTCCTGGCCATGAAAGCAGGAGCAGTGCCTATGCATATGTGGACACCAGATGCCTATTCAGAAGCACCAGCACCGATTAGTATGATATTAGTTGCTGCCAGTCAGGCAAGTCTCTATGCCTTATTCAGAGTAGTTTTTTCTTTATATAATATTTCTTTGAATACCTTAACCGTAGGTTGGGTAATTATTATTTTTGGTCTTTTGTCTATGTTTATCGGAGTAACTATGGCTATTGTTCAAAAAGACATAAAGAGATTGATGGCTTATCACGCCATCTCTCAGACAGGTTATATGTTTCTCGGAGTAGGAGTAGGATTGGCCGTTTTAGCAAACCCTGTAGCTTTAAAACAATATGGAATTACCGCTATGGAAGGTGGTATCTTTCATATTATGAATCATGCTATGTATAAGGGCTTACTATTTTTAACCGCTGGCGCATTGTTTTTTAGAACAGGAACTAAAAATCTTGATAAGATGGGCGGGTTAGCTCACTCCATGAAATATACCACTATCTTCTTTATTATTGGGGCAGCAGCTATTGCCGGGCTTCCTCCCTTTAATGGTTTTGCCTCAAAACTTTTAATTTATGAATCTGTTTATAAATTTAATCCTTTGCTTTCTATAATAGCCATGGTAGTTAGCATCTTAACTTTAGCATCATTTGTTAAAGTATTTCATAGTGCGTTTTTAGGTCCGAAATTACCTCAATTTAAAGAAGTTAAGGAAGTCCCGCGTAGTATGGTCTTTGCTATGGCTGTTTTATCTTGCATTATAATATTTTTTGGATTATTCCCGGACCTGATAGTAAAAAATTTAGTACATCCTGCAGTAATGTCTTTAATTGAGCAATTTAAGTATACCGGTACAGTATTAGGAGGTATGTAGAGATGTTAGGATTACTGGAAACAGGCAGTGGTTTTTGGAGCGCAATAATTTGGATAGTAGTTGCATTAGTGATTGGAAGCATCTTAATTTATATCAGAAACAAAGGCGAAGATAGTTATAAAAAAAATACTGAACAAGACAAGCCCTTTATATCCGGTAATCCCGAAAAAAGTAAAGAGAACTCCCATTTAAGTGCGAGCCATATCTATTGGGGGTTTACGGAAGCGTTAAAGGGCTATTACAATCCTTTAGTAAAAATGCATACTGGAAATATAAATGACTATTCTGGCTGGATAATTGTAATAACTGCGATAATATTAATTATGGTAGGGGTGAGTGGATAAAGTGAAATTAAACAAATATTTCGAAAGATCTCTCTGGGTTTTTCATCTGAATACAGGGTCTTGTAATGGTTGTGACATTGAAATTGTAGCAGGTTTGACTCCTCGTTACGACCTAGAAAGATTTGGAATTAAATTGGTAGGTAGTCCGAAACATGCTGATGTTCTATTAGTAACCGGTCCAGTGACTGGTAGAATGGTCGATAGGGTAAAACGTATCTACGAACAAACTCCTGATCCTAAAGCCGTGATAGCAGTTGGAACATGTGGGACAAGTGGAGGAGTCTTTTACAACTCATATAATCTTTCAGGTTCTATTGACAAAGTTATACCGGTAGATGTTTATGTTCCAGGATGTCCTACTCGGCCGGAAGCGATAATAAATGGAGTTTTACAGGCCTGGATAAAATTAGAAAAGTTAAGAGAAAGTATGAAAGCTATTCCAGCGAAATAGCGAAAACGTATCTCGTATTATAGCGTATAGCGTGTAGTATATAGCGAAAAACGAAAAGCGCAAAACGCAAAGCCATAGCTCAAAATTTAAAATTTAAACATGTAGTATTTGTATATTAAGTTTCATCTATTTTGTCTCGCGTGTATATTGTAGAAATGAAAAAACTAAAGAAGCAAAAAACAGAACTTAGAATTTAATATTGAGAAAAAAGTTTTGAGTTTTGAATTATGGTTTTTCACTTTTCGCTTTAAGCTTTTAGCTGTATAGCGATAATTAAAAACCAATAACTAAAAACTAAACACCAACGACTATTCTCTAACGACTAAAAAGGCAAAGGTGATGATGAATATGGAGTATATGAAACCAGAAGATATTATAGAATTATTTAAAGAAAAATTTAATGATTCGGTTACAAATAGCAAAATAGAAATTAAAACAGCAGGATTAAAAAAGAATAGCTATAGTTTGATATGGTTAGAGATAGAACCAAAGGACTTTAAAGAAGCGGTTAAGCTTTTATGCACTATTCAATTTCCTCATTTTGCTATAATTTCAGGAGATGATTTTGGCGAGGAGATTGAATTAAACTATCATTTTTCCCTTTATTATGGGGAAAGATTCAAAGAGATATCTATAAATTTAATTACCTTGTTGCCTAAAAAAGATCTTAAAATACCTACACTTACTGATATAATCCCTGGAGCCCAGACTGCTGAAAGAGAAATTAAGGAAATGTTTGGGATAAAGGTAGAAGGGCTGCCTGATTCACCTAACTTATTTTTACCGAAAGATTTTGCGAAAGATACCTATCCTTTTAGAAGAGATGAGAAAGGTATATATCCTTTAAGTAAAAATGGTAAATATGTAGGTGACAACATAGTCAAGAGAGAAGAAGGGGTGAAAAAAGTTGAGTAAGATGACTTATTCTGTACCTATAGGTCCGGTTCATCCCTCATTGAAAGAACCGATAACTTTTAATTTTAAAATATATGGAGAGCATATAGAAGAGGTATGTTTGGCACCCGGAGATAATCATCGAGGCATAGAATTCATGGGTATGCAAAGGAATCCTGTTCAAATTATCTATTTAGCTGAGAGAATATGTGGTATATGTTCAGCTTCTCATCCTTTTGCCTTCTGTAAAGCTGTGGAAAATGCTGCTGGGATTGAAGTCCCCGAAAGAGGCCAATATATCCGGGTAATTATTGCCGAGTTAGAAAGAATTCATTCACATATTTTATGGGCAGGGGTTGCCGCTCATGAATTAGGTTTTGATTCGGTTTTATATATATCTTGGAGAGCAAGAGAAGAAGTATTAGATCTTTTAGAATATCTTACCGGAAACAGAATTAATTACGGGATATTTATGATAGGGGGAGTAAGAAGAGATATTAGCGAAGAACAAATACCTCGAATTCGAAAAACTTTAGAGTATTATAAAGATATCTACGGAAAAATAGAAGATATATTCTTAAAGGACCCTACCATTGCTTTAAGAACAAAGAATGTCGGTGTTTTAACTAAAGAAGATGCTCTTCGTTTATGTGCAGTAGGTCCTACTGCCCGGGCTTCGGGTATAAAAAAGGATATAAGACAGGATCAGCCTTATTCTGCATATGCCGATTTAAACGTAAAAGCCATTACTCCGGATGTGTTAACCGGAGAGGTAAATGGTGATGTATATGATCGAATAGTAGTCAGATTATTAGAATTAGTCCAGTCATTAGAGATTATCGAACAATGTTTGGATAACTTGCCCTCAGGTGAAATTATTGCAGAAAAAAAATTGGTTAAATTGCTCAATCAATTAAAAAGAGCTAAAGGAAGAGGAGTGGGGAGACATGAAGCTCCCCGCGGTGAATGTATTCATAGTGTAAAGTTAGAAGAAGCAGAAACACTGGAAGTCTGGAAAGCTCGCGCTCCAACGTACAATAATTTAATGACCTGGGTTCCAATGCTTTTAGGGCAGCAGATAGCTGATATTCCGATTGTCGTAGCCTCTATCGATCCCTGCATAGCCTGCATGGACAGAGTTACTATTTTAAATAAAGCTAATGGACAAAAGAATGTGTTAACTAAAAAAGATTTACATGAATTGAGCGTTCAAAAAACGAGGAGGATTACTCCATGACTTCTATAAGCTTATTTGGAATATTAGTAAAAATAATAGGAGCAATTGTAATTGCTTTTTTAGGAGTAACAGTAGGTTTATTTTATAAAGGTATTGACAGAAAATTAGTCGCAAGGATGCAGGCTCGAGTTGGTCCGCCCATAAGACAGCCTTTTATGGATTTCTTTAAGTTAATGATTAAAGAAAATATTGTGCCGCAAAACGCAGTTCCCTGGATATTTAACGGAGCGCCAATTATGGCTTTGGTATCCTCTATTACTATTTTACTTTATTTACCTGTAGGGAACATTCATCCCTTGTTAAGCGGATACGGAGACATTGTGTTAATTATTTATCTGCTAACTCTACCGGCTATCGGAATGGTAGTGGGCGGTTTTGCTTCCGGTTCTCCTTATGCCAATGTGGGAGCACAAAGAGAGATGGTACTGATGATGAGCTATGAACTTCCTTTAGTAACTACTGTGATTGCTATAGTGTGGAAATTGAGCCAGGTTTACCCTCAACTTAATGTATTCTCTTTGGACGTAATTAATGCCCATCCTATTTGGGAGTTAGTGGGTCCATTAGGTTTTATGGGAGCAATTTTACTATTTATTACCTTTGCGGCGGTTACGCCGGGTGAGCTCTCCAAGGTACCCTTTGATGCACCGGAAGCTGAAACAGAATTAGCCGGAGGAATATTAGTTGAATATTCGGGAAGGAATCTTGCTTTATTTAGTTTAACTGATGCGGTTAAGACGATAGTAATGATTTCTTTAACTGTAGTTTTATTTTTTCCATACAATATATCTCACTTTCTTGCTTTAAGTGGAGTATTTGCTCTAATAGCAGATGTTATGTTCTTTTTAGTAAAAATATTTTTAATAATGTTTTTCGAAGTAACTTTTGTTAGGGTTGCAGTTGCTCGTTTTAAAATAGACCAGGCTTCCTTTGCTTACTGGATTCCAGTATCGATTATAAGTTTACTTGGCCTTATGTTAATCGTTTTAGATACTATTATAGTTTGAGGTGATAAAATGGCAACACCAATGGGATTTGAACTGTTAAAACAGTTATTTAAAAAACCAGCTACCAATGTATTTCCGGTTACTTATTACCCTGATTCGATATTAAAATTATTGGAAAAAGTTGAAAAGGGAGAAGCAAAGATACACCCTCCCGTAGAAATACCTAAAAATTTTAGAGGGAAAATTGTCTACGATAGAGATGAATGTATAGGATGTAAATTATGTATTAAAGTATGCCCTGCTGAGGCAATCGAATTTATTCCCGATAAAAAGAAGATAAAAATCCATATAGATCATTGTATTTTCTGTTCTCAATGTAATGATATATGTCCTAAAAATTGTCTGAATATGAGCGAGGAATTTCTTATTGCAGATACAGATAGGTCATCATCTAAATTAATTGTAGAATAATTAATGAAAATAAACAATAAAAAATTATAGTGCTATAATTTTTTAAGGAGTTTAAAATTTTTACCTTTCAATATTCTTATTATTTCTTCAGAACTCTTTAAAACTTCAGGGCTAACAGAATTAGAATAGTCAATAATTTTAGGCTGAATGCCGATAAAAATAATTTTCTGAGTGTATTCTTTCAGATAAGATATTAAAAAGGATAAAGGCATACTGTGGGTAGTGAGATGCAGGGCGCTAATCCTATCAGGAGAGATTGTTCTAAATTCGCCAGATTTGAGGTCCATCTCCACAGCGTCGATAAGTACTACGAGATCGGGCCTATTTTTTTTGATGATTGAGGTAAAATTTTCAGGGACAACCCCACAGTCCATAGAAAGCCAATCACGGTCTTTAAAACTTTGTGCAATAATTGAACCTATTCCATCATCACCTCGAAGCGTATTTCCAATGCCCATTAAAATATTCTTTTTTGAACCCATATTTCCCCTTTAAGTTAGTCGTTAGTTCTTGGTTGATAGTTGCAAGATGCAAGATACAAGGTGCAAGTTTATTTAGTTACTAGGTTACCCAGTTATCCGGTTTACCAG
>NMQN01000137.1 GCA_003575245.1 Candidatus Atribacteria bacterium 1244-E10-H5-B2
CAGAATACAAAGGTAAAATTGTTATGGCTGACCCAAGTTATTCAGGAGCGGCACTATATACTGTGGTTACCTTAGCTCAAACTGAGGAGTTTGGTTGGGATTATTTTGTTAGGTTATATGAAAATGAGATGCAAATTGTAAAGGGCAATACAGCTTTGAATCAAGCCATAGCAGATGGTGAACTTGATATGGGAATAACCATAGATTTTATGGTAAGAGACCTAAAAGATAAAAATCCCGAGACACCTATCGATTATATTTTTCCTGAAGAGGGAGTTGTATTAGTACCCAGTCCGATTGCTATTACTAAAGATTGCCAGAATTTACCCGCTGCCCAAGTTTTTGTAGATTTTATTCTTTCCAAGGAAGGACAGGAGTTTTTATCAGCTCAGGGAATAACCCCTGTCCGTCTGGATGTTATTCCCCCTTCAGGAGTACCAACCATTACTCAGATGAAGGTTATTCCTTCAAATCCTGGAGAAATCCTGATAATCAAAGAAGATTCGAAACATATCTTTACGGATATATTTCAGGGAAAACAAGTTGAAGGAACTACAGTAAAAACAGCTATTCTCTATACCTCCGTTCCTATTACCATTATTGAGGAGTTAAGATATGAATTTGAATCTCAAAACCCTGGAATATATTTAAAAATATATCGAGCTAGTACAGGTAAAGTTGTTGAAAAAATTAATCAGGAAATTGAGGAGGATTTGATTCAAGCTGACCTCCTCTGGGTAGCTAATTTTGCTGTAGCTGAGGAATTGAAGAAAAAGGGAGTTCTTTTATCTTATGCTCCCCCTGAAGCAGAAGAAATATTGAATATATTGAAAGATGAAGTTGGTTATTATGCCGCTGGCAGACTGCTAATTATGGTGGTAGCATATAATACTGATAATGTAACCATAAAACCTACTGGGTATGAAGATTTGCTTAATAAAAAATATCAAAATAAGATAGGTCACGATACACCGGAAACATCCGGTTCACTTTTGTATTTTATGGGCACATTACTTCAGGATAAAGATTTTGGTGAGGAATATTTCAAAAAGTTAAAAGAGAATCTGCCTCAAATTCAGACTAGTACACAAACAACGAAGAGAATAGCAGATGGAGAACTGGATATGGGAATTACCATTGACTTTACTGTTCGTAAGCTCTTAAAAGAAAATCCAGGTGCTCCGATAGATTATATCTACCCTAACGATGGAGTAGTTTTAGTTCCCAGTCCAATTGCTATTTTTAAGGATGTATCCCATCCTCAAGCAGCGATATTATTTGTAAGATACATCTTGTCTAAAAGAGGACAAACTTTATTACGTGATTTAGGAGGATTTATGCCAGTGAGGTTAGATGTCAACCCACCAGAGAGAATAACAAGTATTACTCAGCTAAAAGTTATTCCCTCTGATAAGGAGTGGATAAGGGAGCAAAAAGATTACATTATATCAAAATTCATCGAAATCTATGGATTGCCAAATAAGTAAAAGAATGTTTGGATTGATTACAAGGTTTGAAAGGATTAGAAAAGAGGCAAAAAGGAATACCCAGACCTTGTAATCAATGCCTAAAATATATAAAACAAATTCAGAA
>NMQN01000433.1 GCA_003575245.1 Candidatus Atribacteria bacterium 1244-E10-H5-B2
TAAGAGGCGAAGATGTTTTTATAATTCAATCTACTTGTCCACCTGCCAATGAATATCTTATGGAGTTATTAATTATGATAGATGCTCTAAGGAGAGCTTCAGCGGGAAGAATTACCGCGGTAATACCCTATTATGGTTATGCCCGACAGGAGAGAAAAACTCAACCTCGCGAGCCAATTACTGCAAAATTGGTGGCAAATTTATTGGTCTCTGCGGGGGCTAATCGAGTACTTACTATGGATTTACACGCTGGGCAGATCCAGGGATTTTTTGATATTCCCGTAGATCAGTTGGAAGCTGTAAGCATATTATCAAATTACTTTATAGAGAAGGACTTGGATAAGGTAGTAGTAGTTTCCCCCGATGTAGGGGGAACAGCAAGGGCAAGGGAATTTTCCGGGTGTCTTAAGAAACCGATTGCTATTATCGATAAATATAGATCATCTTTTGATGATGTAGAAATGATGCATATAGTGGGAAGAGTAAAAGGCAAGACAGCTATTATAGTTGATGATATTATAGATACAGCTGCTTCAGTAATCAGAGGAAGTCAGGCTTTATTAAATGCCGGCGCAGAAGAAGTTTATATTTGCGCCACTCATCCTGTGTTTGCTGGACCTGCAAAAGAAAGAATAGAAAAATCTTTCCATGATGGTCAATTTAAAGAAGTAGTGGTAACTAATACCATTCCTGTGAATAAAGAGAAGAGTTTATCTGGTATTAAGGTTTTGTCAGTAGCAGAGATATTTGCGGAAGCTATTAGTAGAATTCATAATAATTTATCAGTAAGTACTTTATTTAAATAGTAGTTAGTGAATAGTATTAGAGCGTAAAGTGTAAAGCTAAAAACGCAAAATAAAAACTTAAAACTTAAAATTGAAGAAAAAGTTTTGAATTTTGAATTATGGTTTTTCGCTTTAAGTTTTTAGTTTAATACTAGCGATATACAACATACGATATACGGAAACGGAGGTTAATAGGGTGAAAAAACCAAAATTAAAAGTAGAATTAAGAGATAATACAGGGAAGGAAGTCAACAAGAAATTTAGAAGAGAGGGGATTGTCCCCGGAGTATTATATTCTCCCCATGATAAAGAAAATTTAATATTAAAGGTTAAAACCGATGAATTGTCAAAATTATTATCCGCTAAGTCGCACGGACTCATAGATTTAGAGGTGAATGATGGGAAGAAAAAAGTTAGCCGATTGGCGGTAATTAAAGATCTTCAATATAATTCGCTAAAAAGACAGATAGTTCATGTTGATTTTTACGGAGTAACTTTGAAAGAAAAATTAACTTTAGAAATCGATATTGAATTGATTGGCGAGCCTATCGGGGTAGAAGAGGGAGGTATTCTGCAGGTTGAACTACGAAAAGTAGAAATAGAATGTTTGCCTTCTCAAGTGCCAGAGAGTTTCAGAGCTGATCTCAGCAATCTGAAGGTAGGCGATCATATTTCTGTCGGAGAGATGGAAATTCCGGAGGGAGTTGAGATATTAACTGCTCCGGATAGAATTGTTGCTGCAATAGTACTTCCCACCAAGATAGAAGAAGTGGTTGAAGAGGAAGAAGAAGTAGTAGAAGGAGAAGA
>NMQN01000615.1 GCA_003575245.1 Candidatus Atribacteria bacterium 1244-E10-H5-B2
TCCTTAATAATTCTGACTATCTGAAAGAAGATTTAACTAAATTTTTGGAGGATATAGAAGATGAAGAATAAAGGGTGGGTAAAATTATGGCGAGATCAATTTAATAATTGGGTATCGGAAAGGAAGCCTTGGTGTGATGGTTATGCTTGGAGTTATCTGTATTCTCAAGCTAACCACAAAGAGGGGATCGTTAATTTTGGGTCATCAAGAAATGAGTATATAAATATTAAAAGAGGGCAATTTATTACGTCAAAATTAAAATTAGGAGAAATATTTGGTTGGGGACGTTACCGGGTGGATTCTTTTATAAATGCCCTAAAATCAACTGGTATGATGACATACGAAACGAGCAACAGATATATCCTTATAACTATTATCAATTATGAGAAATATCAACAGGTAGGAAAAATTTTGGACAACGAAACGAACAGCGAAGCGAACAACCAGCGAACAACCAGCGAACAACCAGCGAACACAAACAAGAAAGTAAAGAATGTAAAGAATAAGAAAGATATTACTAAAGTAATATCTTATGTCGGGCTAAAGCCCAACTATGTACTGATCATTAATTACTTAAATAAAAAGACAGGAAGTAATTTTGATCCTAAAAATAAATCTACCATGGAGTTAATACGTGCCAGGTTTAACGAAGGTCGAACTGTAAAAGACTTCGTAACTGTAATCGATAAAAAAATAGAGACCTGGTTAGCTGATGACAAGATGAATAAATATCTCCGGCCTTCAACCTTATTTAACCGAACCAAATTCGAGAATTACCTGAATGAACCAGAACCTGATAAATATTCTAAATATTATAAAAAGGAGTGATCCAATTTAAAGAAGGGAGCAAAAAATGAACGATAGTAGAGATGAGAAAGAAGAAAGAGGAATTACAGAAGCTAATAGCAAAATATCCGATATAGAGGTAGAAGAATGGTATCAAAATCTTGTAGATGACTGTCAAACAATTATAGTAGAAAGAGGCTTCAGGGCAAGGATGGAAATCATTGAAGGATACCACGAGTTAGGAGAACGAATTGAAACTGATGTTAATCTTAAAAAGTGGTCAAATAAAAGAGGGGAAGCGATAAGGCAATTGGCTCATGATATTAAGCTTAGTAAAGAATCTCTTTATTCTGCGATACAGTTTTATAACAAATGGCCTGAACTTGGTAATGCATTACAAAGTTTTACAGAGGGTAAGGAGATAAGCTGGTTCAAAATTGTGAATAAATATCTACCTGAAACTAAAGAAAACGAAACTGAATTACCTACCCCTCAATATGTTGAATGTCCAAAATGCCATTATAAATTTACAATAGATTAAATAAAAAAAAGAAAGCGGAATAGAAACTACTCCTTATCATCATCTATCAACATTACTCTTTTCCAGCCTCTCCTGGCTATGCCCCACTTAATACATATTTGGCGCATCCGCTCGTAAGAGATCCCATAAATTTTAGCAATTTCCCGGAGAGATTTAGTTTTAACCAGCTTTTTTAATTCGCTTTTTTTTATTGTTTTCATTCAATTACCTCTTTATATAACTTGACATTACAATGTTTATATCAAAATCTTTTTCTTTAGTT
>NMQN01000136.1 GCA_003575245.1 Candidatus Atribacteria bacterium 1244-E10-H5-B2
TATTATGGCAATACCGCAGAGGCACGAAAAATGCAGAGGTCCAATCTGATACCGGGCAGTAAAGATGAAAGAAGAAAGATCCGGGGGGCGAGATATGATTGCTGGTGGGAACTGTCTGCTCCCAGGGATAAGCAGTCTATTTTTAAAACGTATAAGAACAATAGAGATCTTAAAGATGTGCCTGAAGAGGAATTGAGAAGCGAAGACTATCTTAATAATTGGTGGAGAGAGCTTTCTCTTAAAAGTAAAATGTCTATCTATAAAAAGAGAATGTCCGGGCTTACTAAAGAATCGAGGTCAGAGATTTTTAAAGATATGGAAGAATGTTTAAAAAAGAAGTTAGAGAAGGGGATATAAAGGGTTTCACTTGATAACCAATAATGTCCAATAATAATGGAGAACAGAGTTATTAAGAAAGATGAGAAATGCCCGTTATTAACGATGAAAACCGAGGGATCTATCTCAAAATATCTCAAAGAAAAAAACAATAAATGTCCGTTAATAACGGAGAAAAACGGTAAAAGTTTAATATAAAAATTAAAATATCCTGAAGGGATCAAGATACTGCAAGGTCTTGCATAATCTTTATGTCAGCAAATCTTACCGCCTAAACGGTGATATATGGTTAAAGTTTACGCGATTAAGCGCGGATAAGCGAGAGATCAAAGATGACACAATCCCTAATGATTTCGGCAATTATCGGAGAAATATATTTATGGGAAGGTATTATTACTCTAAAAAAGATACTGTAAATGACTATAATAGCATACCGATAAAATTTCTTAAGCAACACGGACACTTAGTAGGTTATTGTCCAGGGGGTATAAGTTGGACCAGAGGTGGAGAAAAAGCTGGGAGCGTTGGCTATTATGTTGATATAATGAATCCAGGAGATGAGCATATACGTTTTAAATATACCACTACGATACGAGCTACCGGAGAAAAAATAGACCAGGATTATAAAGTAAGACTTGGTCCAACAAAATGTAATTACGGTGGACAAAGGTGGTGGTTTATCTGTAAAAATTGTCAAAGAAGGGTAGGGGTTTTATATTTAGGGGATAGTGGGTTTGCTTGTAGGCATTGTTATAATCTGACTTATGAAAGCAGGAACGAATCCAGAAGAGGTTTTTTTGGAGTTATGGGTAATTATTTTAAAGCTGAAAAGATTAGAGAAGGAATGAAAAGAAGATTTTATAACGGTAAACCTACAAGGAAGATGATACGCTATATGGCTTTAAGAGAGAGGTTACCGAGCAAAGAAGAACTTGAGAAAATGACAAACGAAAAGGGTAAAGCTTAAGCGGTCGGTCATGCTGTTAGATGAGATTATCAGGGGTCAAATGCAGTTATAATCAGAAAATACCGGGAGAGAGAAAAAGTTATAAAAGATACAGAAAACAGACAAAAAAGGAAGCTAAAAAATTTCTTCCAAATTATAAAATTACCTATCTATATTAGGAACCTTATTTATAAGGGGCTTTAGGCAATAGGAAAGAAAAATTATACTTCATTATGCTTCCTAAATTCGGGGGGTAGATCTCCCTTTAATTGTAATAAAAGGTTACATTTTAAGGTTAAAAATTTCT
>NMQN01000488.1 GCA_003575245.1 Candidatus Atribacteria bacterium 1244-E10-H5-B2
TTGGTAAATAGGGAAAGATATAAAGATTAAAAAGGATAATATCCATATTAAGGAAATGTTGTTTCCATTCTCAAGACCAGCGGCATCGAAAAACTCGTATCTCACCGAAAAGTCATATTACCCCAGCTTGCCGCCAGCGGCATTGAGGCTAAAACTGTTCAAAAAAAGACTGAATGGGAAATAATCTGGGGACCGGTCTATGCAAAAGATATCCCCCTCTTCATAGATAATAATTTGCAAAAAACATCAACAATGCGGAAAGTTGAGTTTCCCTGGATGCAACGTATTGAAATAGCTATTGCCTGGGCTTTTCCCATTTCTATTATATCCTCTTTTATTATGATTCCATTCTGGCCCAAAAGCATCTTCTCTATCATTTCCTTAATATGGATATTATCCTTTTTAATCTTTATATCTTTCCCTATTTACCAACACCTGTTAAGCTCTAAAGAAAAAAGGATCGGCTTTATCTTCTTTGATTTTGGAAGAGGAGGATTTCAATTAATATTATGGGCTGCCTTCATATTTATTCTTGTTTTTTATCACCTATCTTGTGGAAATTTTTCCTGGGAATTTATCTTTCGTTGGAGCTTTATTTCCCTAATCATTATTCTTATTTTGAGCTTTGATTTAATGGGAAGTACTCCGTTATATAAAAGCAGCTTACACGAAGACAGGTTATTAAGAGTTATTCTGGATAAAAAAAAATGCAAAGGAATTGGTTTTTGCGAGCAAGTCTGTCCCAGAAATTGTTTCAAGGTAGATAAAAGCCGGCAGATTACCACTATGCCCGGTTCAGTTCGCTGTGTCCAATGCGGAGCCTGCATTATTCAATGCCCCTTTGATGCTTTATATTTTGAGAGCCCTAAAGGTGACATAATATCTCCGGATACTATCAGAAAATTTAAACTGAACTTTATGGGCAAGCGAGTGTGAATGTGGGGTCAGGTCTCAACATTTGACATAACATTTCTAGCTGTCTTATTTAGGAGTAAGTTATGTCAAATGTTGAGACCTGACCCCAATTACGATTGGGGAGGTTATTGTAAACACATTGTGGCCACACTTATCGCCCTATCAGAAAATTATCCAGAAATTAAAAAGGATAAAGATAAAAAAGAGAAAAAAATTAAGAAAATTTTAAATAATCTCTCTTTTGATGAATTGAAAGATTTTCTAATATCTGAACTTGAAAACAATCCTCCCTTAAGAAACCACTTTACAATTTACTTTTCAGGGAAAAGCTCAAAAGGAAAAAGCCTCAATGGCTATAAAAAAGAGATTAATCTGCCCTACCGCGAGATACGCGACCTCGATGGATATATTGAATATGGGACAGAAGTCGATTTTTCGTATATTCGTGATTTGGCTGACCGATATACTGATGTGGGAAATTTCCTTGAAGCTGCGACTATCTATCAGGCACTATCTGAGGTTATTGCTGAAAATATGGAAGAGGTGGATGATTCTGATGGATACTATAGAGACGAATTTTGTTTGGCTATAGAATATTTTACAAACTGTATAAATGAAGCAGAACTGAGCCATATAGAAAAAAAGAAGTATATTGACTATTTTTTTGGT
>NMQN01000365.1 GCA_003575245.1 Candidatus Atribacteria bacterium 1244-E10-H5-B2
AAGAGGTATCTCTAAAAGGGGAACCAGGGGCTTGGAATCGCCCCTGTTGGATAATCTGCTTCCCTCTCCTGCGGCAATGATCAGGCATTTCATCTCTAATTATCTCTCTTACCGTTAATAAATTTCTCGGTAAGCTTAAAGGCCTCGGCAAAAGGACTGCTACAGTTTCCTATTCCTGCAATAGCAATTTTAATCTTTTTCATATTTTATTTTTCCTTGCTCTTTATTACTTTAATATACTGACAAGTCTGGCCAGGCTATAAAGCTTATAATCAAACAAGTTTTTCCCCTGTTCTAATAATCTCTATAATATCTTCTGCTGAAATTTCATCCTTATTAAAATCTCCTAATTTTTCTCCATGTTCCAGAACAATAAATCTATCAGCTACTGAATAAACATGATAAATATTGTGGGTAATAAAAATAACTGAAAGGCCTCTTCTTTTTACTTCGATTACATAATCAAGAACTTTATGGGATTCTTTAATAGAAAGAGCTGCCGTTGGTTCATCAAGGACAAGGAGTTTAGCTCCGAAATAAATTGCTCTTCCTATAGATATTGCTTGCCTCTCTCCCCCAGAAAGAATTGAAACCTCTTCATCTACATCACGAACTTTTATACCTATATTTTTTAAAGCCCTTTCACTAATTTCATCAATTTTCTTTTTATCTAAAAAATCACAAAAATTAGCAAATCTTTTTGTAAGTTCTCGACCTAAAAAAAAATTTCTTGAAATAGTCATCAAATCAATTAGGGCAAGGTTTTGATAGACCGTTTCAATCCCCATATCTCTCGCCTTTCTGGGAGAATCTATGCATATCTTCTTCCCTTCAAAATATAATTCTCCTTCATCAGAAGGATAAACCCCAGTTAAGATTTTTATGAGGGTTGACTTTCCTGCACCATTATCTCCTACAAGTCCTACTACCTCTTGATTTTTAACGGTAAAATCAACATTTTTTAGAGCTTGGACAGTTCCAAACCGTTTACTTATCCCAACCATCCTTACTAAAAAATCATTATTTTTCATTTGATTGCCCACCTCTTTAACTTAGCGTTAGTAATTACTGCCGAAATTAAAATAATACCAATAAATGCCTGATACCAGTAAGCAGGTGCACCTGACATAATTAAACCTGAGCGAACCATCCCCATTAAGAGGACTCCGAATAAAGTACCGATAAGATTACCATATCCTCCACTCATCAAAGTCCCCCCAACAACCACTGCAGCAATTGCTTCTAGTTCCATCCCTGTTCCTCTCAGAGGATCAACCGAATTAAATCGAGCAAATTGTATACAACCAGCAAAACCTGCAAGTATAGCCGAAATAATAAAATTAGTAATTTTTACTCGGTCAACTAAAACCCCCAAGACCCTTGCCGCTTCCTTATTACCTCCTGTAGCATAAGTGGCATTTCCATAGGGAGTCTTCCTTAGAATTAAATTTAGGGAAAAAATTATTATAAAGAACCATAATGCCGAAGTCCGAAATCCTCCATAAAACTGACCATTAAGGGCATACAAAAAGGACGAAGAACCCCAATAGCGGACCGCAAATCCACCAGTAACTGCTAATAGCATCCCCCTCCAAAACATCATAGTTCCTAAAGTTGTAATAAAGGAAGGTATATCAAACTTCACGGTAATAATCCCATTGACTAAACCTATAAAAAAAGCTGCGCATATAGCCAATAATAGACCAATAAATAACGGAATACCAGCATTAGCAACAAGAGCAAGTACCATCGCTGAAAGCCCAAAAGCTGAACCGACAGAAAGGTCAAATTCTCCGGTAATCATAAGAAAGGTAATTCCTGTTGCAACGATTCCCAATTCTGCGGCCACAGTTAGAATGCCTCCAAGGGATTCAATAGTTAAAAAACGTGTAGCAGTAAAAGAAAACACAATAAAAACTATAATTAATCCAGCCAACGCTCCAAATTCTGGGTGGCGTCGAAATTGCGAGGCAACCACAGAACCAAATGATAACTTATTATTTTTCATCTATTACCTCTTCTTTTTAAAAATTCAGTATACATCCTGACAGGAAGATGATTAAATACTTCCTGTCAGGATATGTTATTTTTTACCAAAATTTTTGTTCTACTAATTTTTCAACACTTGCTACATTTGAAGCATCAATAAATCCAGGACCGGTTAGTACATCATTGGCAGGGAGAAATTTGTATTTGTTCAAAAGGTAGAGGAATTGCATTGGTAAATATCCTTGCAGGTATTGTTGCTGCGAAATAGTGAATAAAGTAGTCCCTTCTTTTATTGAATGTACAACTTCATCTGATACATCGAAAGCGCCATGGATTACTTTTCCATCTAAACCCTGTTCCTTTAAGAAGGTGATCACATATGCACTATCTATGGAACCTAGACTAAAAAGGGCATCAATATCAGGATTTTTTGCAAAATATCCTTTTAGAATTTCAATTGCTTGAGTCGGGTCTAAATAAGTAGCTAACTTTTCTGCAGGTACTCCATTCGCTGTCATTACTTCAATAAAACCTTTAGCTCTATATTCCAAACCTATGTGTCCAATCTCATGAATAGTTACAACTGCACGTTCTGGTTTACGGACTGCTAAAATTCTCTGAGCTGCTTTCTTGCCGGAAAGATATTCATCTCCACCTACATAGAATAGGTAAGGGATTCTTTCTGCTTCAGGGCGAGGATCAGGTACATTGATAGCGATTACAGGGATGCCTGCAGCAATAGCCTTCCGAAGAGGGGTATCAAGGGCAGCAGGGTCAGTAATAGTAACTACTATTCCATCTGGCTTAGTGGCAATTGCACTATTTAACATATTAACAAGTTCTTCTACTGAATATTTAGCTGGACCAGCATAAATAGCATTTATTGTATCATCTGTCCCTTTAGTAATTGCTTCAGCTCCTTCTTTCATACCTTTCATCACTACACCCCAAAAAGGGTCCCCGGGACCACCATGTGATACCACATAGTAATTGTAAGTTTTTGCTTCAACAACCACTCCGGAAAGAAAAATAACTAAAGACAAAAATACTACCAGAAAAGTCAAATGGTTTTTTAAATTACTTCTCATTTTTTGCCTCCTAAAAAAATTTTTAAATACTCCTAAAAAAATTCTCACTCTCCTATTTTTAGACTATATAATCACCTCCACATTTAATCTTTTCCATATTTTGTTCCTCCTTTTTAATTCTTAAAAATATCTCTAAGCCTTTTAACTCTACTTTTATTCTGGGTAACAAAAAAATAAATATAAAAAATATTTATACATATTTTAGGTTTATATTTTTATTTATTTAAGTATTTAATCGCATCTCCCACAGTCTTCATCTTTTCCGCATCTTTATCTGGGATTTCTGTATTAAATTCTTCCTCGAAAACCATTATCAGTTCAATTATATCTAAAGAATCTGCACCCAGGTCATCAACAAAAGAAGAATCTTCCGTAATTTTGCTTTCATCGACTCCTAATCGATCTACGATTATCTTTTTTATTCTGTCCATGGATTCCATTCTATTCTTTCACCTCCCTCCACATTATCATGCAACTACCACCTTTAAAACAACCCTACTCCCCTCAGAGAAAAGGTTTTAAAAGGAGGGGAGTAGGGGATCGATAATCCGGATCTGTTCTTTTAGTCCTTCCCGGATCACCGAATAATTTTACCACCTAAATTTACTCGAGCCACAAGAAATAAAATCAAGAAATTGATTAAAAATTCTCTTTAATTTTTTCATTTTTTAACTCTCCTCTCTTTTTAATTCCCTGCTCCCCGATCGGCAACCCGGTTAGTAGTCTACGAGACAGTTCAATTGAATCAAGGGAAATTATTACAAAAAGCCCTAATTCAATATCGCAACCTCTCCTAATTAATCCGGATCACCGGAAGATTATTCCTTCTTATTTATTTTAATTGAGCAGATTCGCTATGATAGTTATACCTTCCCCTGGCTCTTTCTATATTCCGGCCACATTTGGGGCATTTATAATTATCAAGAGGATAGCCCTTCTTTCCCACAATCGCTTGGCCTTTCCAGTCGCAGTTTTTGCATTTAACTTTGATATGCATTTTTAAATACCGCCTCATTATTCCCAGAAATATCGTCTTTTTACTCACCTTTGATTCTCTCATATTAGATTATCCCCTACTTTTAAAAATAACCCTGCCCCCCTTAGATAAAAGGTTTTAAAAGAAGGGGGGCAGGGGACCGGAGATCCGGATCTGTTCTTTTAGTCCTTTCCGGACCGCCGGGATATTTTAATAACCTCTATAACTTTTGTTATTATGAAATACTGTTTTATGATCATAGGCAATAAATTTTTTATGCTTCCCTTTTCCCCCGGCCATTTCTTTATGATCACCGCCTTTTCTCAAATAGCTTTTAAAGCCTGGCAAATATTATCTAACATATTTAAACGTTTTTCCCTTGTAATAACTTCAGATTCCCTAAGGCCATAGTTATAAAAATTATCTAAAGCAGGCTTAGCAGCTTTATAAATTTCATTGAGTACAGAAAGCCGCCCTAAACAATTTATAGGCTCAGTATGTTCAAACTCTTTACAGACTTCAATATTTAATTTAGCAGTTTCCTTGCTCTGTTCAATCAATTCCTCTTTTAGCTTTTTGTTTTTCCCTTTTATTATTTCTTCAAAGCACAGATCCTGACTCCCATCGCACATATCAAACCCTGAGCCGATGAATTTAAAGCCATTGTCTTTGAATAGCTTAATCAATTGCTTCTCAAATTTGAGGAGCCTATTCTTCCCTTTATACTGGATAATGCATCTGTTATCTTTGATAATCATTTATTTTTCCTCCTTATAATTCTTCATCAAAATATATTCTTTTTATCTCTTTCATAACCCAAAAAACTATCTCGTCAAAATGAACTTTGTCAACTTTAAATTCCTCTAATGTATGTAATAGTGCTTCTCTAAATTTTTTATCTTTTTCAACTTCATAATTTTCTTTCAATACTTTTTTGATAGCCCATTTACCACAATCCCGAATAAAATTATTAACTTCATTTTCGATAGTATCTTTACAATCTAAATCTGAATATCTACCATCTTTTAATTTCAAAATAGTTTTATTCGAACATTTACTAAGGATATTTTTAGCACAAATTTTAAGGGCCATTTCATTATATATTCTATGTTCTTTTACGTACATTTCATTTTACCTCCTTTATTAGTTAACAGGTAAACTGCCCTTACCAGTGCTATAATTATTATAGTTAACGGATAAACTGCTCCTACCAGTATGACCCAATACCACATTTTTTAATATCCCCTTTTTAATTCCATTTTCAATATGAATATTTTCCTACTTTACTTGTCGATACTCTGTATCTAATAAGTGATTCCATCATCATTAAAGCACTAACTACCCCATCAATGACTGGAACTCGAACTATCTTTTCAATCTCTTTATCAAGCCCAGTCATCCCCGCACATCCTAAGATTAATACTTCAGCACCATCCTCTTTTATTGCCTTTTCCCCTTCTTGTATAAGCTTTTTTCTTTTCTCTTTATAAGTCGCAATAACTCCTAATCCGGTAGACCGAATAGATGCACACCGATTTTCAAATCCGTATTTTTTTACTAAATCCTCCTTTTGGGGAATTTTTTTTCTTTTTAAAGATAGTATACTAAATTTATATCCCAAAGGCTGAGCAAAAAGCATAGAAGCTTCTCCTATTCCTATTACAGGTTTAGTAGTTAGCTCTCTAAGCAAATCAACTCCTATATCACTATGGCAAGCAATTATAAATCCATCATAATGTTCCTTCCATTCTTTAAACTTCTCTAAAAAATATTTTTCGGAAATTACTGCATCTAAATAGCTTTCTATCCCTCTCGGTGCTTTTTTAATAAATTTTACTTCTACTTCTGTATCTGGTAAAGCATATTTATAGCATGTATCTTTAATGCTTTCTGTTATTTTTAACGAACTATTAGGGTTTATACATAATATTTTCAAAATAAACCTCTTTCAAATATAATTTATTCTTGATATCTTTATCCTGAGAAAATCTAAATAACAATTCAGATATACAGTAATTATCTTTTCTTCAACAATTCTTTCCCGGCAATTCCCCCTTCAGTCATTTCATAAGGATTAAGGATTTTATTTAATTTTCCCTCTTCTATAAATTTATGAGCCAAAATAACCTCTTGTACAGCTTTGTCCTTCTTTAAAGCTTCCTTGGCCACCAGACATGCTTTCTCATATCCAATATGTGGAATTAAAGCAGTAACTATTCCTATGCTTTTTTCTACAAATTCTTTACATCTTTTCTCGTTAGCTGTTATTTCCTTTATGCATCGTTCTACAAACATATTTTGAGCATTAGTCATTATATCGAATGTTTGCATTAAATTAAATGCCAATACGGGTTCCATCACATTTAATTCTAACTGTCCAGCTTCCGCAGCTAAATTGATAGTCAAATCATTACCTATAACCTGGAAAACAACTTGATTCACAGCTTCGGGTATAACGGGATTAACTTT
>NMQN01000840.1 GCA_003575245.1 Candidatus Atribacteria bacterium 1244-E10-H5-B2
ATTGATAAAATGGTCGTATTAGATTTGACCAAACCGAGTCATGGTAATGCCATTGGCATTTCGATAGCTGACATTATTACCAAAAGGCTATATGATAAAATTGATTTTGATGCTACTTATAAAAATGTCATTACCTGTGGCTATCTTGATCGAGCTAAAATTCCGGTGGTATTAAAGACTGATAAAGAGGCAATCGGGGTTGCCTTAAACACTATTTTTGCACTGCCTGGAACAGAACCAAGAGTTATTCTTAATACGTAATACTTTAATAGTACATAATTTGTTGATTTCTAAGGCTATCTACAATGAAGTAAAGGGGAGAAAAGATATCATTGTCAAGGAATTTGGGAAAAAGTTTATTTTTGACAGTGAGGGTAATTTAGCAATAAAAATATAAATTTAAAAAGAAAATATAATAAAGGTAATATACCATCAATACTAAAAAGAAAGGATTATTCAAATGTATAAAGTAACCGTTGTTGGTTCAGGGGCCGCTGGGGCAGCAATAGCCGGAGATTTGGCATTGAAAGAAAATATTCAAGTAAATATTTTTGAACTGGAGAAGTTTTGTGATAACATTAAACCATTTCAGGAATATGGCGGAATAGAAGTAACAGATAATTCAAAAACAACTTCAGGTAAAACGGGTTTTGCAAAACTGAATAAAGTCAGCACTAATCCTGGTGAGGTGATTGGAGAAGCCGATGTTATCATGGTATCCGTTCCTGCTATGTACCATGAGTATTTTTTTGAAATCATTTCCCCATATTTAAAGCCCGGACAGATTATCTTATTCAATACAGGATACTGGGCTTGCCTGAGAATTTACAAAAAATATAAGGCTTTAATAGAATCTAAAGGGGTGAAGATAGCAGAATCAACAATTATGCCTTATCTGAGTAAAAGATTTAGTCCGAACAAAATAAGGATATACAATTATAAGCGAAATATAAAGGTGGCCACCTTTCCTGGGGAAAATTCAGATGAAATAGTTAAAATTTTAAAAAACTACTATACTCAGTTTGAAGCAGTTCCAAATATTCTTTACACTAACATTGTTTCAGGGGGTAATCCGTGTGTACATGTTCAATTCTCTCTGCCAATTTTGGGTTATATGTTTGACCGGTTTCAAGGTTGTAAGTTTTACGGAGAAGCTACCCTGCAGGGCTCCAGGTTAACTGAAGCGTTTGATAGAGAAAGGGGGAAATTAGCTGAAAAATTTAGTATTAATAAAGTTGAAACATCAGTGGAATGGGTAGATAGAATATATGGATATAAAGGCAAAACGGTTGGTGAAGCTTTCCGAAAATCAGACCATTCTGACCGATACTCTTCTCTTTCAGCTATGGAACGGGTTTTATATGAAGATATTTGCTATTCATTTATACCGTTAATACGTTTGGGAAAATTATTGGGCGTTTCTACTCCAGTTATTGAATCAATGGTTGAATTAGTTAGTGTCATGTTGGACAAGGATTATTGGGAGAAAGGGATAACTTTGGAAGATTTAGGTCTGGCCAATTTAAATGAAGAAAAGATACTTTCCTATATTAATAAAGGAGTCATTTAAAAATAAGCTGAT
>NMQN01000327.1 GCA_003575245.1 Candidatus Atribacteria bacterium 1244-E10-H5-B2
GGATGAGGAGCATCGGCCTGGCTTTTTTTAGCCAATACCGCTGACGCAGCCAACCACCCTGTGTTTCTGCCTACAGTTTGTAAAATAACATACTTATCTACGCTTTGCATATCTCTGGCAAGTCTGCCTGCTTGTTGAACTGAAAGGCACACATATCTCGCTGCAGAAGCAAAGCCCGGAGCATGGTCAGTCCCGCAAAGATCATTATCCACTGTCTTGGGAATTCCAATTCCATTTAATTTGTAATTATTTTTTTTGCAGTATTTTTCTATCTGCCGAATGGTTTCCATTGAACCATTGCCACCAATAAGAAAAAAATATCGGATGTTATATTTTTTAAGTTGTGTAATTATTAGTGGGAAATCTTCTTTTTTTAATATATATCTGCACGAGCCTAAAGCGGACGAAGGTGTTTGCCGCAATGTTTCAATTACTCGATGGTCTTCTTTTCCCAAATCAACGATTTCGTCTTTCATAAATCCTATAATCCCATACCTCATGCCAAGAACATTTTCGATTTTTTCTGATTTAAGACCTTCTTGAATAAGACCACTAAGACTCGAATTAATAACTGAGGTAGGTCCGCCAAATTGCCCTACAATTGCATTTCCTTTCATAAGACACTCCTGTTTAAGCAAGTCTATAAATTAATTTATATTTAATTCATCATCATATTATTTTATTAAAACCTTAACTTATCTTTTTATTTTAAAGTATTCTTCTTAAACTATTCTCGGAACTTGGAATAGGTATCAAAGCCAACCGCAGAGAGAATAATAGCTCCTTTAATTACATACTGAACATAAATATGTACTCCAAGAAGATTGAAAACATTGGCAATAATGGTTAAGAGCAAGACACCGACTAAAGTCCTCACTACCGAACCTTCTCCACCAGCCACGCTTGTTCCGCCAATAACCGTTGAGGCAATCGCATCCAACTCATAACCCTGTCCTGCCAGCGGGGTAACTGATAAAAGCCGGGAAGCATAAACAACTCCGGCCATAGCTGCCATCAAACCACCGACAACAAAGGTAAGGATATGATAGTAATCTACTTTAACTCCTGAGAGCCTGACTGCTTCTTTATTCCCACCAAGGGCACAGGCATACCGTCCAAATCTCGTTCTTATCAAAATAAATTGCCAAAAAACAACCATAATTATAAGAATAATAACTGGAAAGGGTATTAGTCCTAAATAACCCTGTCCTATAAAAGCAAAACCTGGAGAATCGATGTATAAAGGATATCCACCAGTATATAAATACACTAAACCTCTTACAATAGTCATAGTACCTAAGGTAGCGATAATGGCAGGGATATGGATTTTTGCAGCTAAAAAGCCATTTAACATACCAACTAATGCACCTACTATAAGAACTAATAATATGGCAAAACCCCAGTGCATATGCTGTTGTAACCCAATGCACATTGCTGCAGTCAGTGCAAGTAATGAGCCAACGGAGATATCAAAGCCTGCTCCGATAATAACAAAGGTTGTTCCTATAGCCATAATCCCAATAATAGAACTTTGCCTAAGGATATTGAGAATATTAGCCCATGACAAGAAACCGGGAGTTATAATTGATAAAAAAACACACAATAAAATAAATATAAATAAGATTCCATTTTTTTTTATCGAATATGCTAATGTATTAAAATTTATCTTTTTATTCATATTACCTTCCCTATTCATAAAATGTTTTTTATTTTGAGAAAGACATTTTTATTTTTAAATTTATTTTTTTATTCATCTTCCTTTAATATAATTCTCATAATTTCTTCCTGGCTAACCCCATGTTTAAATTCACCAGATATCCTTCCCTGGCTTAAAACTAAAATCCTATCTGAAACTTTAACTACTTCCGAAACTTCAGAAGAAACAAAAATAACGCAAACACCGGATTTAGCCAATTTACGTACGATATTATATATTTCCACTTTGGCTTTTACATCAATTCCCCGAGTCGGTTCATCCATGATTAAAACTTTCGGTTCGGTTTGTAGCCATTTAGAGATAACCACCTTTTGTTGGTTTCCTCCACTTAGATACCTTATAACCTGATTTACACCTGAAGTTTTTATATCTAATTTTTTTATACATTTCTGGGTAATGTCAAACTCCTTTCCAATTGAAAGTACCCCTTTACTTGAAAACTGGGCAAGCGTGGGAAGCGTAATATTTTTGTATAATTCAAGCATAAGAATGAGTGCATCTTTTTTTCGATCTTCAGGAACTAAAGAAATTCCATTTTTAACTGCATCTACCGGCGAATGAAATCTGACAGATCTATCATTAATTAAAATTAAACCGCCATCTAATTTATCCGCACCAAAAATAATCCGGGATAGCTCGGTCTTTCCTGCACCAGTAAGACCGGTAATGCCTAAAACTTCACCGGGAAAAGCTTCAAATGATATACCGTTTACTCTTGGTTTTCTTCGCAAATTTTCCACTTTTAAAACCGGTTTTTGAACTCTATTTATTTCAGTGGGCTGAGAAGGGTGGGTTTCTTTTAAACTCTCGCCCACCATCATGGTAATCACTTCATCTCGATTTACATCTTTGGTAAAAACTGTTTTAATTTTTTTCCCATCCCTTAACACGGTAATTCGATCTGCAATCCTAAAAACTTCTCCTAAAATATGAGTAATATAGAGGACGCTGATATGATCTGATTTGAGCTCAGAAATGATTCGGAAAAGATGTTCTATTTCATTTTCCGATAAGGAAGCGGTAGGTTCATCCATAATTATAAATTTGGTTTTATGGATTAAAGCTTTCAAGATCTCTACCAATTTTTGTTCTGCCACCCCCAGGTTTCTTACTTCTTCATGGGAAGGAAGTTCAAAACCAAGTTTCTTCGAAATATAAAGGTATTCCTGGTAGATCTTGTTTTCATCAATTAAACCTAATGGGGTAAAACTCTCTGTTCCTAAAAATATATTCTGAATAACAGTTAGTTGAGGAATTAGACTATTTTCTTGATAGATTACACTGATTCCACTTTGAAATGCCTGAGCAGGAGAATCAAACTCTACTTTGTGATTATTAAAATAGATTTCTCCGGAATCTTTCTTATAAGCTCCTACCAACAACTTAATCAAAGTCGATTTACCAGCCCCATTTTCTCCTACTAAGGCGTGCACCTCATCTTTATAGATCTCTAAATCTATATTATCCAGAGCCTTTACTCCGGGAAAAGACTTATTCAATTTTCTTACTTTTAATATTGATTTTTCCATTTTGTTATTCACAACTATGTTAATAAGATATCACCTGCTAATTTTAAATTTTCATCAGGTATTTTTAATAAATTCCAGGATAAAATAATACCTTTAGTATCTGTTTTTATAAATAATTCTAAATATTTTTTTAAGATACTTCTGCCTATATTGCATACCTTGGGTATTTGTACTGCCTCTATCCCTACATATGTATCTACTTTTTCCGGTAAGTTAAATTCCTTTATCTTTTGCATCTCACTACAAATAATGTGTTCAGAAATACCATTTTTTAATAGATCATTTATTTGGGTCGGTAAGTCCACCCCTATTATTCGACTTATTTCCTGAATTAACTGGTCTTCATCTAAGGTCAGATTAATATCCAAAATAGCTCTTATCAAACAATATAATTCCAGAGGGAGGCCTGCTGGACTTGAGGTATGACAATATATCATCGGCTTTATCCAGTCACAGGTCTTTGCTAATAACTGGTAATCTTGAGATACTAAAGGAGCTAAAGAGGGGGCAAATAAATCAACTCCTACGAGTTTACCCATTTGTTTTGCCTTATCAGCAAACATCTTTAAAACTTGATAAATATTTTGCTTGCGAAAATCATAAAATTTCTTCAGGCTATCTCGAATAATAATATCAGAAAATGACTGGCAAGTCTGTAAATAATTTACATCGATTGTTTTAAATTTTTTAAAAACAGTTTTTGCTTGATTTCGATAGCTTTCTAAATCCTCACCGTAATTACTATAAAATTTATTCCGGCAAGATTTACAAAAGCAAGAAAAAAGAAGCTCAAACCCATTGGAAGGAGAAGGAAACCGAATTCTATCTAAAAAAACGCCATCAAAACCACTTTCTATTATTTTATTCTGATATTGGTTAAATACCTCTCTTATATTCTGTTCATCGTTAGGGCAAAGAAATAAAAAATCTTCCTCTCCCTTTCCTAACTTATCCCAACGACCATTTTTCCCATAACCATGTAACCCGTCAAATGTTTCTACTGACTGCTCCCATCTTACTTTAAAACCGGGAATATCAGCTAAAATAGGATACCAGAGATAAGTCTTAATTTTAAAATCTCTGCAAATCTCTTTAACCAAATCAAAATCTTTTTTATTGATATCTGACCATACAATTAAAGCATCTAAGTCAAGAGCTTCTTTAGCTGTTGCTAACTTTTTTTTTAAATTATCATTTTTGTGTAAAGAATTGTTTGTAGTATTATTTAAAACAATCTGTGTACCAATCCATTTTTGCTTCATTTATTTAACTTAAATTATTTAAGCATTGCCCCCTCTTAATTAAGAATATTATTTGTAGTTTATCTTAAAACTACACCTTTACATCTCAGGAATAAACTTATCTACATTATCTTTAGTTACAATTATATGCTTAATCTCTACAAATAGTGGCACCTTTTCACCTTTCAAATGTTTAGCAGTAGTCTCAGCTGCTTTATAACCTTCTTCAACAACAGAAAAATATGTACTGGCAGTAACTTTTCCTTCTTCTATATAAGGAACTAATTCTTTGGCATACTCCAGACCGGTAACATACACTCCGGTTACGCCTGCCTCTTCTAAGGCCATAGCTGCGGCAATAGCTCCACTCCACCATTGACAGCTTACTAAATCAACTTTTCTACCGCTTTGCAGAAATGCTTCCATGAAAGCAAGCGCACCTTCTTTGGTCCAACCTTCTATAGGTCTCTTCTCCACAATAGTCCAATTTGGATGTTTATCTGCAACTTTCAAAAATCCCTCTTCACGCATTCTCTGAGGAGCAGTTCCCGGATTACCTTCAATGAGTACAATACTGGCCTCTTTATCTCCCAATAGCAACTCCGCCATTTCTCCCTGAATAATTCCAGCACCAATTTCAGACCTTCCGACATAAGATACAACTCCCGCATATTTCCCTTCGGGGTCTGTACCCAAAGAATTGGTAAAAGATATTAAGGGAATATTGGCATCATTACAAAGCTTTACTGCTGGGAGTAATGCCATATTATCTGCAGCACAAAGCATAATTGCATCCACTTTTTTTACAACAAAATTTTCCACCTGAGAAAACTGCTTCCCGGCATCCCATTCGGCATCTGCATAAATGATATCTAAATCATACTCTTCGGCTGCTTTGTCAATTCCTCTGCGCATAACACTAAAAAACTCTACAGTTCCCGGAAGCAATACTGCTACTTCATATTTCTTTTGAGCAAACGAAACAGAAAAACTTGCTAAAACTAAGCCTATCATTAATACTATCAAAACAAATAATTTAAAATACTTTTTCATTTTAAAAATCCTCCTTAAAATTTTATTAGATCAGCAATGTTTTTAAAGTAAATAATATTTATTTTTTATACGCTTCACCACCTTTTTTAATTTATTCCTTGGTTCGCTTGAATTCACTATGTTAGAATTGCTGTTTTAAAATTATAAATTATTTCTTTTTTTATTTATTGATAAGGATTAATCCTTTCTTTTTTAAAGGCTCAAGCACCTTTACTGCTGCTCCAATTAAAACTCCGTCTTCTCCTAATTTAGAAAATTCTATCTTAGGAACAAAAGGGATTATTTTTTTGATATTCACCTTCATTTCCTCTAAAAATCTTGGTGGTAAAATGGAAATTCCCCCTCCGATAATCACTAATTCCGGATCAAGTACACAGGATATATTTCCAATACCATAAGCAAGAAACTTTAATGCTTCTTGTACAATTCCCAGGGCAACACTATCTCCCTCGGCAGCCATTTTAAAGACATCCATAACTCTAATGTTCTTTCCCGTCTTTTCTTTCGTCTTCTCTACAATAATTTTATAGCTGGCTAATTTTTCTAAACAACCGTAATCTCTACTATTTTTAGGGGCATATTTGGGATCAATCAATAGATATCCTGCCTCACCGGCGGCATTATTAGCCCCTTTATAAAGTTTTCTGTTAATTATAATACCCGCGCCTATTCCAGTCCTTTCTCCCACAAAGACAAAGTTGTCAATTTTTTGCGCTATCCCCTTAGTTTTCTCTCCCAAAGCCATCAGATTAACATCGTTCTCAAGAGCAATTGGTATTCCAATTTCTTTTAATGTTAAATCATCCAAAGATATTTCCCAATTTAAATAAGGAGCTACAGTTACTTTTTTTAATTTAAGGTCTATAATCCCTGGTACGCCAATACATATACTCACTATTTTTTCTTTTGGAATATTTATCTCTTTTATAAAATCTTTTAATATAACACTAAGGGCATTTTTTAGTTTTTGACTATTTA
>NMQN01000004.1 GCA_003575245.1 Candidatus Atribacteria bacterium 1244-E10-H5-B2
AAAAAAGCCAGCCATTTCGGGCAGTCTGCTCCCGGCTCATAGTTAACCCTGGCTATTTTCATCAGCATATCTTCTGGTTTATGATTCCTGAATTCCAAAGTCTTTAAATCCATAGTCCCATTTTTTAAATTTAGGATATAAATGTCCTGGTCAAAATCGTCGGGCACTGCTGGCAGGGTAGAAGTGGCCAGATCAGTCATCGCTCTAATCGCCCTCTGGCTCTCGGATTTTAGGGCTTGATTTACTAATCTTTTTCGCTCTTTATCGTCTATTATCTCGGAAGCCTGGCGGTAGTAGTCCATTATTATCTTTTTGGCCAGCTCCTGAGTCTCGTTTTTATCATCGGTTTGCCACCTTCCTTCTCGATAGACCAACCAGCTATTCCACATTTTGCAGTATAATAACTGTCCTTCCCACTTTTTACAAAAACTCTCAGAGTTCCACAGGTCAGTAGGCCTGAAATCTCCTGCAGTAATTTTTAGTTCATTTTTCTCTTTTCTTGCCTTTTCAAAGGCCCTCCCTTTTCTGATGGTTATAGCCAGATATGAGGGAGTTATCTTCTTTTCAGTGCCAGTTTTAGAGCTTTTTATTATCGCGGCAATCTCTGAATCGCTAAATTTGTGTTTTATTAGAATATTTACCAGCGCCATATCATAGCCACTGCCTGTCTGGTCTTTTAGATCCGGCCTATTCCTTTTTAGATACGTATTTTGCAATTTCTTATTTCTCTTAAGCAATTTATTAAATCGCTCAGGGATCTTAACATCCTTAATATCGATGTCCACCCCTGGTAAATCTTCAATCTTTACCATAAACTTTTTAAACTTTCCCGGTCCGTATTTTAGGGTTGGCTCAAATTTTATTATCTTGACTTCCAGCCCCTCTTTTGGGCATTCTGGCTTGTAATTTCTGGAGAGGGGCACTCTTAAAAGCCGGCACAAATCATGGCCAGCGGGGTCGCCCCCCAATGCCATGGCCAGACCCTTTAGGATTCCTTTAATTTCGAAAAACATCTTTCTATTCTTAATTTCTATGGGTGCTTTCAATAGCCAAAAAGTTTGATAGCCCAACCCGCTATCCGTTATAATACTCGGTGGCAATTCAAATTTTTCTATTTCCTTTATTTTTTCTTCTTTGGTGGGGAGCTCCGGATGTTTCTCTCTTCTGCAATCGATATCACTGGAGAAGCAATTTATTATTTTGATATCATTTTCGCTCCCTGTCTGCTTAACTCCTTCTACTGTTTTTGCTCTAGGTGCCACCCCGAAGTGAACATTTTTGCCTTTGATAAAATTTTCATTGCTTAAAGTTCTAACTAAATCTTTTAATTCTGTAGTTTTCCTAAAAAAGTGATCCTTCTGGATGGTCTCAATTTTCTCCCCCTTCTTAACATGTAGCAGGGTCCTAATATCAATGTATCCTTCAGTCCCTTCGAAAATTGCCTCAAAAAATTTAGTCAATTCCTCTTGTTTTCTTTGGTCCATCTTCTCTCTCCTTCTCCTCATATTCTTTTATAATTTTTTCCTGAATTTCTTTCCACAAATCTCTCTCAAAGGTCAGTATATTTGACCATTTCCGGA
>NMQN01000612.1 GCA_003575245.1 Candidatus Atribacteria bacterium 1244-E10-H5-B2
AACAAGAAGAGGGCAATCAAGAAGAGAAATTGGCCATGGTTCATTGGCAGAAATGGCCTTAAGAGCCTTAATTCCTTCAGAAGAAGAATTTCCTTATACTATTCGGATTGTTTCTGAAATTTTAGAATCAAATGGTTCTTCTTCTATGGCTTCAGTTTGCGGTGGGAGTCTGTCCTTATTCGATGCCGGAGTTCCTCTAAAAAGACCTATAGCTGGAATTGCTATGGGATTAGTAAAAGAAGATGAAAACGTAGAAATATTAACCGATATTTTAGGTATAGAAGATCACTATGGTGATATGGACTTTAAAGCTGCCGGAAGTAGTAAAGGCATTACTGCTATCCAAATGGATTTGAAAATTGCCGGTATTTCAAAAAATACATTGAGCGATATATTAAAGAGATCAAAAGAAGCAAGATTATATATTCTTGATGAAATGAATAAGTCAATATCAAAGTCAAGAGATATTTTATCTGTTTATGCACCAAAAATATCAGTTATAAATGTTGACCCCACTAAAATTGGCATGGTAATCGGTCCCAGCGGAAAAAATATTAAAAAAATTATAGAAATAACCGGCGCCTCTATCGACATTAAAGATGATGGAGAAATATTCATAGCTTCAACAGATGGAAAATCTCTGAAGCAAGCAAAAAAAATGATTGAAGATATGGTGAGAGAGGCTAAAGTGGGGGAAACATATGAAGGGAAGGTAACCAGGACAACTAATTTTGGAGCTTTTGTAGAAATATTTCCTGGCAAGGAAGGATTAGTCCATATTTCTAAATTATCGCATAAACGTATAGGAAGAGTTGAAGATGTAGTTAGAGTCAATGATAATATATTAGTTAAAGTTATTGGAATTGACAATCAAGGTAGAGTTGATCTAAGAAAAGTGGATAGTAACGAAAATAATATTGTAGAAGGTGACATTGATAAAAAAGATGAAAATTACGATTAATATTAATAGCTGTAATATAAAAAATAAATAAATTAAAAAATGGATTTGGCTGTGGAGAATAATAAAATTGAAATAAAAATAGAAAAAGTGAAAGGATGCGAGGATTTACCTTTACCTATTTCCACAAGCGAATTATCTTCTGGAGTTGATTTGTTATCCGCAGAAGCTTTAGATGCTGTATTAAAACCGGGTAAGATAAAATTGATTTCCACCGGAATTAAAATTATGATACCTAAAGGCTACGAAGGGCAAATTAGACCTCGAAGCGGTTTAGCCCTTAAGCATGGAATTACTGTTTTAAATACTCCAGGCACTATTGATTCAGATTATAGGGGTATTGTAAAGGTAATATTAATTAATTTAGGTGAAGAAGATTTTATTATACAAAGAGGAGATAGAATAGCTCAATTAGTAATCCAAAAAATATTTTTCCCTAATTTTAAAATTGTAAAGACCTTGGATAAAACCAAAAGAGGAGAATGTGGCTTCGGACATAGCGGAGTAAAATGCAGTAACAAGTAATAAGTAATGAGTAATAAGATTAAATTTCCTAATTCCTAAAGCAGGTTACTTATTACTTAATTACTTATCACTCATTACTTATTACTATATCTACTGTATCTACTGTGCGCTGTACGCTATGATATTTACTCATTACTTATTACTCATTACTGTATCTACTATACGCTAAACGCTGCACGCTCTACGCTATTTTTTCTTTACTATATACTAACGACTAGTACACTAACGACTAACTTAAGCGGAGGTATTCAATGACCACTGAACTAATCTTTGGCATGATGGGAGGTCTGGGATTATTTTTATACGGAATGCAGCTGCTCAGTGATGGCTTACAAAAAATTACCGGCGATAGAATACAAAAAATTATGGAACTATTAACCAATAAACCAGTAATGGGTGTTGCAACAGGAACCTTATTAACCTCCATTATACAAAGCAGCAGTGCTACTGGTGTTATAACCGTTGGTCTTGTAAATGCAGGTTTGTTAAATTTAAAACAAGCCATAAGCGTGATTGCCGGAGCCAGTATTGGTACTACTATAACTGCTCAAATTGTTTCTTTTCGCTTAGAAAAATATGCTCTTCCGGCAATTGGCATTGGTTTTATCATTAATTTTTTAGCTAAAAAAAGAAGCTATAAATATTTTGGCCAAATATTACTCGGTTTTGGTATATTATTCTTAGGCTTATACACTATGTCTCATGCAGTAAGCCCATTAAGAAGTTATGCTCCTTTTATTAATTTATTAGCAAGCATCTCTCACAACTTTTTTTTAGGTATATTAGTTGCTACAATTTTTACTGCGATAATTCAGAGCAGTAGTGCAAGTATAGCCATTATAATTGCTATGTCTATACAAGGCATGATTGACTTAGAAACAGCAATACCATTAATTTTAGGCAGCAATATCGGGACTTGCGTTACAGTTTTAATTGCAAGTATAGGAAGTTCTGTAACCGGAAAGAGGGTGGCACTTTCTCAATTTGTTTTTAAAACATTAGGAGTATTGTTATTTTCATTGTTTATAACCAAATTTACATATCTGGCATCCTTAACTTCAATTGCTATCCCAAGACAGATTGCTAATGCTCATACCATGTTTAACATAATTGATACTATGATATTACTTCCTTTTCTTAATGTTTTTGTTAAACTTATTGTTAAAATTTTACCCGGCGAGGAAATTGTCATTAAGAAAGGTCCTATCTACCTAAATAAGGATATGTTAAATACACCATCTATAGCTTTGAGTCAGGCAACTAAAGAATTGGTTAGGATGGGCGAAATGGTTGAAAGCATGTTAAATGATGTAATGATGTCTTTTATTCAAAATGATCTAAATATCCTAAAAAGTGTATATTTAAAAGAAAAGGTGGTAAATACTTTAGAAAAGGAGATTACTAAATACTTAGTATTGATATCCCAACGGTCTCTTAGCCCTAAACAATCAAAAATACTAACAGATTTAATGAATATAGTAAATGATATAGAAAGAGTAGGTGACCATGCTGAAAATTTAGCTGAGCTTACCGAAGAAAAAATAAATGAAAAATTGCCTTTTAGTGAAAAAGCTTTAAGTGAACTAAAATTTATGTTTTCTAAAGTTCAATTTTCTTTTAATAAATCAATCTCGGCATTAAAGAGTAGAGATATAGGGTTAGCGCGAAAGGTGGCTCTGAAAGAAGATGAAATTGATAAAATAGAAAAAGAACTTCGTGCTAATCATATAAATAGGCTAAACCAGGGCATTTGTTATCCTGAATCCGGTGTTATTTTTTTAGATTTACTAAGTAACTTAGAAAGAGTTGGAGACCATGCTAATAATATTAGTTTGATGGTAATTGACGAACTGTCCAAAAGTTAGAGGAATATATGTCATTAATATTATTAGGGCTAATACAAGGATTAACTGAATTCTTCCCGGTGAGCAGTTCCGGGCATTTAGTAATAGCTAAGTATTTCTTAAAACTAAATTTACCAGGTGCGGCATTTGAAGCATTTTTACATTTTGGAACAGTTGTGGCTGTAATAGTACTCTTTAGAAAAGATATTAAAGAATTAGTAATTTCTTTTTTTGACAGCATATATAAACTATCTCATGGAGAAAATATATTAAATATTTTTAAAAATAATTTATCATCAAAACTCGCCTGGTTTTTGGTGATCAGCACCATACCGGCAGCAATTATTGGATATACTTTTAGTTCTTATTTTGAAATACTTTTTAGTAAACCAATAATAGCTTCCTTTATGCTAACTATAACCGGAGCCTTACTTTGGTTCGGTAATAAAAAATTCTCAGGGGGTAACAAGAATATTTCAGAAATTACTTGCAAGGATGCTATTTTTATAGGATTAGCTCAAGCTGTTGCTATTATCCCAGGAATATCGAGGTCTGGTTTAACTGTTATTGCCGGAATGTCAAGAAATTTAGATCGAGTATTTGCGGCAAAATACTCTTTTATACTATCTGTGCCGATCATTTTAGGTGCTTCGATGTTTAAAATGAGGGAATTATCTTCTTTAAATATAGATTTACCTATTCTGATATTATCCGGGTTAGTGGCGGCTATATCGAGCTATGGGGCTATGAAAATATTTATAGGGCTATTAAAAAATCGGAAAATATACTTTTTTTCCTACTATCTTTGGATTTTAGCTGCTTTGACAATTTTAATAATTTTAGCGAGAGGGTGTTAAAAAGTTGAAAATAAAGAAAAAGAATACTAAAAATGAAACCATAAGTATCATAATTATTTCATTTTCTTTGTTATATATTTTCGCTTTTATCTTCACTGACAAAATGGGAATTATAGGGAAAATTATTTTTCAAACTGCAACTCGCAGTATTGGTCTTGGTGCCTATATCTTCCCCATCTTATTATTATTTTTGGGAATTGTAATTCTTTTTAATTATAAACCACCCAATCCTTATCATAAACTCTTCGGTGTTAGTTTTTTATTTATTATATTCCTTATATTTATCCATCTTAGGTTACTTTTACTGGAAAATTCATATTCATTGGCAATGAAAGGGGCTGGCGGAGGTTTGCTGGGTTATTATTTTGCCAATTCCTTATACCTTTACTTTGGAACAAAAGGCGCTTATCTTGTTCTGATATCTCTCAGCTTAATATCTGCCTTGTTCATAACCAAAGTTTCCTATTTTAATATATTTAGTAACTGGGGAAACAAAATTAAAATTATATCGATTAATTTTTATAATATTTTAGAAAATATAGGAACAAAAATATTTAAAATTTCAAAGCGTAAAGAGGAACCCGATTATCAAGAATACGAAAAAGATGAAATACCTAAAAAGATATTTAAAATAAAAAGAACAACGGAAAAAGAAAAAGAATTAGAAGAAGAAACAATTTTCGATAGAGATTACCAGGAACCAAAACAGGAACCTGAAGTAGATAGATATCAAGTTCCACCCCTATCTCTACTATCTGACTCCTACGCTGAAGATAAAACAGATACCAAATTAAATATTGAGGAAAACGTAAAAATACTCGAGAATACCTTCACTAATTTTGGAATTGATGCAAAAGTTGTTGGGGTTATCCAGGGGCCAACTGTTACCCGGTATGAAATTCATCCTGCACCCGGGGTTAAAATATCTAAAATAACTAATTTAAGCAATGATATTGCTTTGTCTTTTGCGGTAGCCTCAGTCAGGATAGAAGCACCAATACCCGGTAAAAATGCTGTAGGAATCGAAGTCCCTAACCGCATGAGAATAAATGTGTATTTAAAAGAAATATTGCAAAGTAGTGAATTTCAAAATGAAAAATATAAATTACCCATAGCTTTAGGAATAGATATTGGAGGTAAGCCTATAATCGCAGATTTAGTCGAACTTCCTCATCTATTAATTGCCGGGGCAACAGGATCAGGGAAAAGTGTATGTATTAATAATATAATATTAAGTATAATTTATAAACTAAGCCCGAAAACAGTAAAATTTATTATGATCGACCCAAAAAGAGTAGAGTTAAATATTTATAATGGCATTCCGCATTTATTAATACCTATTATAACCGACATAAGTCAAGCCATTAAAGTATTAAACTGGGTGATTTCTGAAATGGAAAAAAGGTTTAAAATATTTGCGGAAGCAGGAGTCAGGAACTTAGACGGTTATAATGAATATGTTAGAAATATTAATAATGATACTGACCCCTTACCCTATATTATAATAGTAATCGATGAATTAGCTGATTTAATGCTATCTTCTCCGGTAAAAGCAGAGGAATCGTTGTGTAGATTAGCCCAGATGACCAGAGCAACCGGCATACATCTGATAATAGCTACTCAACGTCCTTCTGTAGATATTATTACCGGTTCGATAAAGGTAAATTTCCCTTCCAGAATTGCCTTTGCGGTTTCTACTCAGGTTGATTCAAGGACTATATTAGATCTTAATGGTGCCGAAAAATTATTAGGAAATGGCGATATGTTATTTTCCCCGGTTGGCGCATCCAAACCAATTAGGGCTCAAGGTGCTTTTGTGGTAGAAAAAGAAATTGGAAATGTGGTATCCTATTTAATGAAGCATTGCCCTCCTCCTGAATATGAACAAGAAGTGTTGGAATATAAAAAGAATAAAAATATGCTGCGAGAGACAGAAGAAGAGGAAGAAGATGAATTATTCAATGAAGCTGTTTCTATTATTATTAATAGTAAACAAGCTTCAATATCAATATTGCAACGAAAGCTTCGAATTGGTTATACTCGAGCAGCCCGATTGATAGATGTAATGGAGAAAAGGGGAATTGTAGGACCATACGATGGTCGAAATCCAAGAAAAATATTAATTTCTAATGAAGAATACTTAAATAAATATGACAAGTAAACTAGCGTATAGCGTACAGCGTATAGTATAAATCAATAAAATAAAAACGTAAAGCAAAAGAAAAGCATAAAACGTTTAGCGTATAGTATCATAAAAAAATACTTGTTATGTATTTTCGATATGTATACGCTCTACGCTAAACGCTATACGCTAGTTTAATG
>NMQN01000813.1 GCA_003575245.1 Candidatus Atribacteria bacterium 1244-E10-H5-B2
AAAAGAAAACTTGCCCCAGATTCAAACGAGTACCCAAACAAATGATGATAACAATAACAAAGACCAGGAGTATCTGATGGGAAATCTTCATAAACCTCACCACTACTTTCCTTCCTGAAAACAGTTAGTTTATATTCTGAATTTATTTTATATCTTTTAGTCATTGGTTACAAGCTCTGGGTGTTCCTTTTTGCCTGTTTTCCAATCCTTTCAAACTTTGTAATCAGGCCAAATCTTCTGTTACTTATTTGGCAATCCATAGATTTCAATAAACTTTGATATAATGTAATCTCTGTTTTCCTCTATCCATTCTTTATTCGAAGGAATTACTTTCATTTGAGTAATGCTGGCTATCTTCTCCGGTGGACTTACGTCTAGCCTCACTGGCATAAATCCTCCTAAATCACGTAATAAAGTCTGCCCTCTCTTAGACAAGATGTATCCTACAAAAAGCATCGCCACTTGAGGATGGTAGGTATCCTGAAAAATCGCGATTGGACTGGGAACTAAAACTACTCCATCGTTGGGATAAATGTAATCAATAGGAGCACCTGGGTTTTCCTTTAAGAGTTTACGAACAGTATAGTCAATAGTAATTCCCATATCCAGCTCTCCACTGGCTATCTTCTTCGTTGTTTGGGTACTCGTTTGAATCTGGGGCAAGTTTTCTTTTAATCTTTTAAAAAATTCCTCACCAAAATCTTTGTCCTGAATTAATGTGCCCATAAAATACAAAAGAGGACCAGATGTCTCTGGTGTATCATGACCTATCCGATTTTTATATTTCTTATTAAGCAAATCCCGATATCCGGTAGGTTTTGTGGTTACCTTATCAGTATTATAAGCCACAACCATGATTAGAAGTCTACCGGCTGTATAATAACCATCTTTATCTTTTAAAATATCCAATATTTCTGCTGCTTCAAGGGGTCTATAGGGTAGAAGAACTCCCTTTTCCTTCAATTCCTCACCCACAGCGAAATCAGCTACCCAGATGAGGTCAGCTTGAATTAGACCCTCCTTAATTTCCTTATTAATTTTTTCAATTACTTTACCAGTACTTGCTTGATATATTTTTATATAAACTCCAGGATTTTGAACTTCAAACTTATATCTTAACTCCTCAATAATGTTAATAGGAACTGAGGTATAAAGAGTGGCTGTTTTTTCTGTGGTCCCTTCAACTTGTTTTCCCTGAAATATACCTGTAAAGATATTTCTTGAATTTTCTTTGATTATTAGTATTTCTTCATGATTTGAAGGAATAACTTTCATCTTACTAATGGTTGGTACTCCTGAAGGAGGAATAACATCCAGACGGACAGGTGTTATTCCCTGAGATGATATAAGCTTCTGTCCTTCCTTGGAAAGAATAAAATCTACAAAAACTTGGGCAGCGGGTAAATTCTGACAATCTCTAACAATTGCAATCGGACTGGGTACTAATACAACTCCCTCTTCAGGGGAAATATAATCGATAGGTATATCGGGATTTTTATTTTTTAGTTCTCTTATCATAAAATCTACGGTTATTCCCATATCAAGTTCACCATCTGCTATGGCTTGATTTAAAGATGT
>NMQN01000321.1 GCA_003575245.1 Candidatus Atribacteria bacterium 1244-E10-H5-B2
TAAGCTCAAGAGGGTTTACAGGGTAGAAGAACGGGAATTAGAGAGATTTATTAGAGATAAAAGATTTAAGGTATCAAGAGAAAAGACTAGATAAATGAAGGGGGGGTATTAAATAAAAGTTATGAATACCAGGGAAGAAATTATTAATCTTTTATCTAAAAGCGAAAAACCTTTGGGTCCTAAAATTATTGCTCTCGAGCTTAAAAAAACAAGTGTGAATATAAGGAAGATTCTATCTAACCTCTACCGAGAAGGGAAGATCACCAAGGCGGGTTATGGTCAGTATAGATTAAGTGTGAATGTCTTAGGTAAGAAAAGTGTGAATGTCAAAAAAAGTGTGAACGTTAGTGTGAATGTTGAGTCTCCAGAGGCAAAGAAGTTAATCAATGGGGAAATCAATAAATACCGGAAAGCGTATTTTCAAAAGCTAAAAGCGAATAATCCTGAAGCCTACGAGAAGATACGATCCGCGAGATACAAATATTATAAAAAGTGGCGGGCTGAAAATCCGGACTATAACAAGAAATGGCTCAAAGCATATTATAAAAAATACCCGGAGAAGTTTAGGGAGTATCAAAAAAGATACTGGTTGAAGAGGGCTATGTTATCAGATCAGAAGGAAAATAAAAAATGATGGCCTATAAAAACATAGAAGATATTAAAAAAATATCGAATATACGCTTATGATATTACCTATCGAAAAAAGCAGGGGGCTTAAAAGCGAAATTTGAAGGTTTTAGGGGTATTCTGAACGTATTATCAAATAATAAAGGGGGTGAATTAAAGGTGGGAGAAAACGAAGAAAAAGAATTGACTGAAGAAGAATTTAATAGATGGTATGGAGAGTATGAATTTCAAGAGGAATGTGATAGAGACAGGGCAGTATATGAGGCAGAATTAGACATCAAAGAAGCAGAGTTAGAGAGTAAAATTAAAGAATTAGAGGAACTAAAAAGGTCAAGAAGATCATTAGTTTATTAAGGGAGTGAAAAAGTAATGAATTGTGCAATCTGTAGCCGAGATAAGATATCTGAAAGCGAAGGCCGGATTATCGATGAATCCTGGAGAGAGGATAAGAAAGTTTTAGGTAGATATATGGGAAAGTGGATCTGCTCTTGGACCTGTTACAGAAAGACCTGGAAGAAGAAAAATTAAGGGATTAGTAGGGAAATGGTAGATTAAGTAAAAAAGAGGGCAGGGAAAGACCCCTCCGGTTAAAATATGTAACCTGTAGAAACTGTTTTAACTTTCGGGTTCCTTCCCGGCCTCTCTATCTTAACATTTTCTATCTGTTAAGAGAAGGGAGTAAAAAAATGAGGTATTTTTTATGGCTGTTATTTCTGCTATTTTTAGCTGGAATAATCTATATCGCATTAAAAGAGCCGGAGAAGCCGGAGAAGAAAAAAAAGTATTCTGTAAGAAAAAAATCAGGTAAATTAAGGTGGTGAATTATGACCGGGATAAACACTATAAAATTAAAGGCTTTAAAACAAACTAAAAAATTTTATTTATGGGAATTAAAAAGAGGAGAAAGTTTAACCGAAAGCGAACGATCTAAATATTTACTGGCTTTAAAG
>NMQN01000796.1 GCA_003575245.1 Candidatus Atribacteria bacterium 1244-E10-H5-B2
AGATATCCGGAATAAAAGCGGATGTTGCTGTTACTGCCGACCTGATAAAATTATTTAATCATTCAGTAGAAACCTGGGGGAAGATAGACGTCTGGATAAATAATGCCGGCCTATCCGCAGGAATGCGTTTTTTTGATGAATTAAGCGAAGAAGAAGTTAAAGAAATAGTAGATGTGAATATTACAGGAACTATACAGGCTTCCCGTATAATCATACCCCATTTCATTAAGCAGGGAAAAGGAATTTTGATTAATATGGGCGGTATGGGCAGTAAAGGAGAAAAAGCCCCCCATTTAACCGCTTATGCTCTTACCAAAGCAGCGGTTGCCAGCTTTACCAGGAATTTAGCCGAAGAATATAAAGGACATCCTATTTCTATTTATATGGTAATCCCCGGCATGGTCGAAACCGATTTTTATAATGATATCAAAGTAAGCCCTAAGTTAACTAAAGATTTAAAGAATTTACCTTATGCCCTGGAAGCCTTCGGTGTACCCATCGAAGAAGTAGGAAAATTGTGTGCAGATATCGCTGCTCAGGAACCAGGAAAAGACACCGGAAAAACTTATTCACTATTGCGCGGAACAAGATTGATGCGAGGGATTACATTGATGGTTTGGTACCGATTATCCGGTAAAATGAAATAACAACAGGACGGTTCAGTAGTTTCTTTTATTTTATCCAATAATCTGATAAAATAAATATTATGAAGATGCCTCCTCAATTTCTGAAAAAATATTTTTGGGATATAGATTTTTCTAAATTAGATAAAGAAATACATGCTTCGTTTATTATTGAAAGAATTTTAGAAGAAGGGGACGAAAAAGCAACAAGATGGATGAGAGACAACTTTGATCTCGCTCAGATAAAAAACGTACTTTATAACTCTAAAAATCTTTCCCCCAGAAGTGCTAACTACTGGCAACTAATTTTTAATCTAAAGAGAGATAAAATTTTATGCCTCAGGAAATCATTTCAAAAAAAACAAAGGCCAATTTGGAAATACTAACCAAAGAAGCAGTGCTTAAAAATTTCTATTTGGCTGGTGGAACAGGTGCAGCCTTACAATTAAAGCATCGTGTTTCTCTTGATTTAGATTTTTTTACCAATAAAGACATTGATACTAAAACCTTAATTCAAAAAATTAAAACCCGGGGCAAATTCTCCGTAGAAAGAGAGACAGAAAATACTTTAATTGGGATATTTAACGGAATCCGGGTAAGCTTTTTAAAATATGATTACCCCCTGCTTTTTGACCTTAAACAAATTGAAGGAATTAGAATCGCAGACCTCAGAGATATAGGTTGCATGAAAATTGATGCTATTTCCTCTCGCGGAATGAAAAGGGATTTTGTTGACCTGTTTTTTATCTGTAGAGAAGTAATCTCTCTAAAGAACCTTCTAAGTTTATTTAAAAGAAAATACAAAAGCGTAAGTTACAATATGATGCATATTTTAAAAAGCTTAGCGTATTTCGAAGATGCCGAAAATAATCCAATGCCAAGAATGATACTCCCCATTTCCTGGCAAGAAGTAAAAAGTTTTTTCAAAAAAGAAATTAGAAAAATTAATAATTA
>NMQN01000748.1 GCA_003575245.1 Candidatus Atribacteria bacterium 1244-E10-H5-B2
ACCAGGGGATCTGCAACAGCATCTATTATCCTTCCAAAAAGCATCACTGCTCCCAACACAGTAATAATTCCCAAAAACCTCTCATTCGAAATAAAGGGGATCATGCCTTCTGCTACTCTCTCTTTGGGAGGAAGCAGAAAGACTATAGCAAAAGTCAACCAGATCGAATCTAACAATACCCATCCTGCTGTGGACAGGTTATAGAGAAAAAGTCTCTTACCTTTAAATTCTTCCATCTCTTTCTCCTTTCCTGGAAATTTCATTATTAATTTATACCATAAGTTCTTTCGATATATTTTTCTTCAAACTCAGTATTTTTATCTTCCTGATACTCTGCTTTTTCTCTTGCCTCATATAATCTCTTTATATTTATATTAACTGTTATCAAGTGATTTCCCTCATAAGAGGGAGATAAAGATAAAATTCCATCTTTTCCTTCAGTCATTGACAAGGGAGCAAATATGCCGGCCTTTCCGGTAAAACGCATTCCCATAATCCATCCATTTAAGGAGGATTTTAAACCGTACAGATATGATTCTTGCACTCTAGGCCAAATTCCTCTGAGGGCCTTCCATACAGTATATTCTTCTAAATTAGCAATAGGTAAAATAACCATATCTGCTCCTATCTCTCTGGCAATACGGAAAGTTTCAAAGTAAGTGGCATCCATACAAATAGGGCATACCACCTTACCAAAAGGTGAAGAATAAACCTCCATTTTATTCCCTCTTTTTATCCCTATTTTAACCTCGAAATCAGTAAGGTGCATTTTCTTTTGAGTTCCTATTAAATTTCCCTCAGGGCCAAAGAGAGAACCGGCATTATAAATTCCTTCTTTCTCCTTAAAAATATAACTTCCGGTATAAATATATATTCTATATTCTTTTGCTAACAGAGAAACAATTCTTTTGATCCCCGCCTCTATTGGTTTGGCAACTCCTTTAAAAACAGTGGTTAGAAAATGATTGTTACCTTCTAAATGTGACTCTTCCTCTCTATCTTTCTCTTCGTCTTTTACCTTTATTGCTTTTTTATTTAGAATTTGATTTAAGCAGATAAACCCCGGAATTAGACCGAGTAAATCAAAAAAGTTATATTCGGGGAAGATAATCAGATAACTATCTTCTTTTACGGCTTGGTCTACAAAACCACAAAGCATATCTATATATCTCTCGATGCTGCTTACTGGGTGAATCTGCCTTTGAACACAGGAAACTCGAATATTTTCCGGATTAACATCTTCTGAAAGTCTTCTTTTTTCTATCCTTAATTGTTGGCAATATTTTTCTATTCTTTCTAAGGATAATTTTTTATTAAACCATCTCTCTATCAAGACTTCTATATTCACAACACTCATCTTCCTCTAAACATTTTCATCTGCTGATAAAATTCTCGATTCAATTGGGACAGCACATCAAATTTAGAAATTGCTTTTCTTCTTTTTTTATTATCCAACTCAGCAATTATTAAACTTTGTTTTCCACTGCTTCTTGCTAGAAATCCACTTTCCCTCCTGGTCATTGCCAGTGGTGCGTGAATCATTGATTCTCCCCAAAAGTCTTGCTCCCCCAGT
>NMQN01000134.1 GCA_003575245.1 Candidatus Atribacteria bacterium 1244-E10-H5-B2
AAAATGGAAGGTTAGCCCAGGAGATACAAGAATCAGGAGCAATAATAAGTGAGTTTCCTCTTTCTACTCTACCGGAAAGACAGAATTTCCCCCGCAGGAATCGCATTATCAGTGGATTAAGTTTGGGAACGGTGGTAGTGGAGGCAGCTGAAAAGAGCGGTGCTCTAATCACTGCTGATTTTGCCCTCGACCAGGGCAGGGAAGTATTTGCAATTCCGGGGAATATAAACTCTCCGTTATCCAACGGTTCACACAATTTAATAAAACAGGGAGCAAAATTAGTAAACAATCATCAGGATATCTTGGAAGAAATACACATAGCACTTCCTCAAAAAACAGCTGAAAAAGAGATGATAAAAGAAAATGCTTCTCTAAACGAAGAAGAAAAGATAATTTACCGGTTAATTACCAAAGAACCTACCCAAATAGATGAAATTATTGAAGCCAGCAATCTTTCCGCTGGTAAAGTAAGCGAAATATTGCTAAACCTCGAACTAAGCGACCTGATAAAAGAAATCGAAGGAAAAAGATTCATCAAACCATAAATTTACGCCAACATCTTCCTCTTTTATCACTTGTAGGGGCACAATGAATTGTGCCCTCTTTATATTATTGTCTTTTGATTATCATGGGCACGATGCATCGTGCCCCTACCTTTATCATTCCCATTTCCCTTTCTGCTGTTACGAAAAATGAAACGACGAAGCAATCTCGTAAATCAATCCAACAATCCAATAAAAATAATAAAACTTTATTGCTATAAATAAAATCATTTAGTATAATGTAAAATGTCGGGGCGTAGCGCAGTTTGGAAGCGCACCTGAATGGGGTTCAGGGGGTCGGAGGTTCAAGTCCTCTCGCCCCGACCAAAATATCTACTTAAAAGCTGCCTTTTACCACCCTAAAAATAAAGTAGCCACATCATAATCAGACCCACTGGAATATTTTAGGGAATGCTTATCAAAAAAATAATAATTCCGAAAGATATTACCATTTTCACCTTACGAAACACTTCGCAAAATATACAAAATTGGGAGCATAAACAAAGTAGTTCAGTTATTTTACGTTTGATAACATCATGCTAAAAATTTTATAAGGAGGAAAGAACAAAAATGAATAAGATTTTCGAAGAAATATTCAATTATGTGAAAGATTTGGAGATAATTGATACACATGAGCACCTTCCAGCTTTTGAAAATGAGAGAGAAAAAGATACAGATGTTTTAAAAGAATATTTAACACATTACTTTAACCGAGATTTAATTTCTGCTGGATTGAGTATCGATGATTACCAAAAAGTGCTCAATAATAAAGTTTCTTTAATAAAACGGTGGAAGTTGGTTGAACCATATTGGGAAGTTGCACGAAATACTGGATACGGAAGAGCTTTAGATGTTTCTGTTAAAGCTTTATATGGGGTTGAGAAAATACACAGATCGACTATTGAGCATCTAAACGAGGCATTTTTGGACTCTCTGAAGCCTGGACATTTCAAAAAAGTTCTAAAAGAAAAATCAAAAATAAAGGTAAGTTTATTAGACAGCAATTTGGGATGTGACAAATCCTTTTTTA